>CAUDRD010000143.1 GCA_958451705.1 uncultured Oscillospiraceae bacterium | reverse complement strand
CCTAAAAACAAAAAAGCTTATTGCAAATCAGTTGCAATAAGTATATAATGAAATAACAGATATGTCAATAATACAAAGGGTAAAGAGGTGGAAAAAGTGGAAAAAGCACGCCGTCAAACGCCGAGAAAAAAGGCGATTTCCGAAATTATAGAAAATTCCTGTGAGCCTATGACAGCAGAGGAGATTTTTGAAAAGGTGAGTCCGCTTTTTGAAAATCTTGCGATAACGACTGTGTACAGAACTCTTGAGGCAATGGAGCAAAGCGGAGAGATAAACCGCAGTATTTATGACGACGGTGTTGCAAGGTATGTTTGCAGCAAAACTCACCGTCACTTTTTAACCTGCCTTAAGTGCCGCAAATCGGTGGCTATAGAGGGGTGTCCCTTTGAATCGGCGGAGGAGGAAATTTGCCGAAAGACGGGCTTTCAGATTTCGAAACATAAAGTAGAGCTTTTCGGCTACTGCCCCGAATGCCAGCAGCAGGTTGAACCTGCACCCAAGACGCACACGGACAGACAGCAAAAAACGGATTAATCAGCCTGCGGCGAAGTTTCCGAAAAAGTTAAAGTAAAAAAGTAACAAGAAACCAAAGAATCACACAAAACCTACCTCCCGACAGTCGCACACGTCGGCAAGGGAAAGGATATGGAAAGTAGTAAAGCGTTTACTCTTTGTTGATGATAAAACAAAGCCCTCCAAACTGCCGATGTGAATTTGTGAACGCAAGTACAACCAAGACGACGGCAAAAGAAAAGAATTCGCAAAAGATAAAGCGTTTACACTTTGACGGTGATAAAATAAAACTTTCAAACTGCCGTCGGCGGGTGTTTAGCAGAAAACTTACTTTGCGTTGATTAATGCTTTTTGTTTTGGCAAAGCGGCGGAAACCTCCGCCGCAAATGCGTTTTTGCCTACTTTTGTCGCTATGGACAAAAGTAGGTGCTCCGTCGCAGCATGAGCGACAAAACTTTATTGTTTATCAAAGTAAAGATTAAGGAGCACAAATTTTTTGCCGCTATGGGCAAAAGAAAGTGCCCTGCCGCAGCAGCAGGCTGAGCCTGGCAGCGTGACGCTGCACCCGTTTCGCACACCTAATGACGGTGACAAATAAATATAAGTGTCCGCTGCACACCAAACTTAATAATAAAAAATAACCGTCTGTTTTTGGGGTTTAACCTTTTCGCAGACGGTTATTTTGATATGTGGATTAAAAGCAGCTTGGCACGATGCAAACTCAGTCCTGAGAATCGGAGCCGTGTTCCTTTTGTTTAAGCTTTAATTCAGTGACAAAATCGAATTTGTCTTTAGGCGATACAATAAGATTTTTCTTTTTGCCGTTTTTAAAATAGGTAATAACCAGTCTGTCCCTTGAAAGAGCGGCGGAATCCCCTGTTACGGAGCCGGGCTGGCAGGAGACGATCATATTATAGGGAATAACTCTTTTTGAAAAAAGTCCGCTTCTAACAGTGAGCGCATCATCGCCCATAACGTAATAAGTAAAAAGGTAAGTGGGCAGAATAACTAGGAAAAACATAAGCCCGAACATAATCGCTGCAAGGAGCATTGTAGGATTTCCCAAAGTTCCGGCGTAAATTACATAGCCGGTAAAAATAGCGAAAATAACAACGCTCAGGTGGAACCACCAGTCGATTTTTGATTTATACTTCATGTTTAAAGTGCTCCTGAAATAGATTTAAAAAACCGGAGAAGCGCAGAGCCTCTCCGGTAAAGTTTAATGCTGTAATTATGCCTTGCCTGCGCAGCCAAGAACAGAGTTGATCTTGTGCTCAACAACAGCCTTGATAGCGTCACGGGCAGGAGTGAGATACTGTCTGGGATCGAAGTGGCTGGGATTCTCTGCAAAGTGCTTACGGATAGAAGCTGTCATTGCAAGACGAATATCGGAGTCAACGTTGATCTTGCAAACTGCCATGGAAGCAGCCTTGCGAAGCATATCCTCAGGGATACCGATAGCGTCGGGCATCTGGCCGCCGAAGTCGTTGATCATCTTAACGTACTCAGGCATAACAGAGCTTGCACCGTGAAGAACGATGGGGAATCCGGGAAGCTTCTTGGAAACCTCTTCGAGGATATCGAAGCGGAGCTGGGGCTTCTGGCCGGGTTTAAATTTATATGCGCCGTGGCTTGTACCGATTGCGATTGCAAGGGAGTCAACGCCTGTGCGTGTTACGAAATCATAAACCTGATTGGGGTCGGTGTAGTGTGCATCCTCTGCGCTTACGTTAACCTCATCCTCGATGCCGGCAAGCTGTCCAAGCTCGCCCTCAACAACAACGCCGTGAGCGTGAGCATACTCAACAACCTTCTTAGTAAGAGCAACGTTCTCTTCATAAGGATGTGAAGAACCGTCGATCATAACAGAAGTAAATCCGCCATCGATGCAGCTTTTGCAGGTTTCAAAGTCGGGGCCGTGGTCAAGGTGAAGAGCGATGGGAAGACCTGTCTCTTCAACAGCAGCCTCAACAAGCTTTACAAGGTAGCCGTGATGGGCATACTTTCTTGCACCTGAAGAAACCTGAAGAATAACGGGAGCATTAAGCTCTTTACAAGCAGCTGTAATTCCCTGAACGATTTCCATGTTGTTTACGTTGAAAGCGCCGATAGCGTATCCGCCTTCGTAAGCCTTCTTAAACATTTCTGTTGTAGTTACAAGTGGCATGTTAAACACTCCTTTTAATTTCTCGGTATATTATACCCCATTAAAACCTTATTGTCAAAGATGTAACATCTTAAACGGAGCCAGTTTAGAAAAATAAAAATTTCTTTTTCTTGTGTCCGATATCGTGCTCATCGGTAATATAAATGCTGTCTGTTGTGCAGCCTTCAAGTTCAAGGACAACTATTTCGTTATCGTCCTGAAGGAGAACGCCGGGAAGATAAAGAGATTTTTGAGGACCTATCTCCCAGTATCTGCCAAGGTTAAAGCCGTTGACGAAAACGCAGCCCTTTGTAAAGCCGTCAAGGTGTACAAAGCAGTCGGCTCTTGAAGAGGTGCGGAAAGTTCCCTTTTTGAAGATGGGATAGCCTGTTCCGCCGGTGTATTTGAAATTACTGATATTTGTTGTAAGGGGAATTGAAAAAATCTCCCAGCCGAAAAGGATCTGGTTGCCCAGGCGTATCTGAGCAACGCCTTTGCGGTCATACATATGTATACCGTAATTTGTGCGTCCCATGGATTCTACAAGTATGTCAAGCTGAACTTCGCCTGCTATTTTGCCTATATCCATGCTTTGCTCTTCATCGTTTCTGTAAATAAGGCCCTTGTATTCCCCGTCTACGAAGATATAGGCTCTGTCGTGAAGGTCGTCAAGATATAGCTTTTTATTATAATAGCCCTTGATCTTTTTGCGGTAAAGAATAAGTCCGTGGAACTGGTCGAGATCCTCCATGCTTTTTGGATAAGGACTCTCATATTTCGTAGAAACAGCTTCAAGGTTCTGCATAAGAGAGGCGGACTGAGTAAGCTTTACCTCGCCTATGTTCTGAAGCTCCGGCTCCGGAGGAAGCTTTGCCGGGGCAAGGCCTCTGTGCTGAAGCAGAGCTTTTCTTACAGCGTGGTATTTAGGGGTATATCCGCCCCATTCAGTAAGCAAAGCATCGTCGTCGTAGCTTGTAATGGTGGGCTTATATTCGGAATCGCAGTTTGCTCCTGCATTAAAGCCGAAGTTTGTGCCGCCGTGGAACATATAAAAGCTGAAATTACCGTCAGAGTTGAGCATATGCTTAAGCTCTGAAACAACGGTTTTATATGAACGGGTGTGGTGTTTGCAGCCCCAGTTGTCAAACCAGCCGTTCCAGAATTCTCCGCACATGAGAGGTGCGTCGGGCTGAATTTTCTCGAGAACTTTAAATGCCCCCTTTGAATCTGAACCGAAATTGGCCACCTTAAATATGTGGGGAAGCGTACCGCCGGAGAGCATCCAGCTTTCGGGCCCGTCGGAAGTGAACATCATTACTTCACAGCCGCACTCTTTCATGAGGTTTTCAATAAAGGCAAGGTACTCCTTGTCGTTGCCGTAGCTGCCGTATTCGTTTTCAACCTGCATGGCGATTATATTTCCGCCCTGGGTGACCTGATGGCTGTACAGTCTTGAAAACAGCTCTTTATAAAAATCTCTTACATGAGCGGTATAGAGAGGATCCATGCAGCGGATGTGAAGATTTTTGTCTTTAAGAAGCCATGATGGAAGTCCTCCGAAATCCCATTCGGCGCAGATATAGGGGCCGGGACGCACAATGGCGTTAAGTCCAAGATACTGAGCTATATCGAGAAAACGCTCAATATCGAGTATTCCTGAAAAATCAAATTCACCCTTTTTAGGCTCGTGGAGATTCCAGCAGACATATGTTTCAACCGTATTAAATCCGGCAAGTTTCAGTTTAAGAAGTCTGTCTTCCCAATATTCAGGCAGATTGCGGAAATAGTGAACCGCACCTGCATAGATGTTAAATTTTTCTCCTTTAAGGAAAAAGTCTTTCCCCTTATAGGTTATCAAAGTTAAACCCTCCTTCGTAATGTTTTCGGCTTAATTATACATAAAAAATGTTTATTAGTAAAGGAAAAGCAATTGAATTTAATGTATTATTATAAAATTTTATGCGTATTTTTTGCGCATTTTATCTAATGGGAAAATAGAAAGTCGGATGAAGTTAAAACTTTGTGAAAACAGATTAAGTTATATATAAATGAAAAAGAAAATACATATTGCTGATTGCAATAACGGCGATTTCGGTTTACAATCCAACTATGGACTCTGCGGCACTTTAGTGGGTGATTTTAATTTAGGAAAATTAAAAAAGTTTTAAAATCGTGCAATAAAACCCGTATCTCCTGCATTATATAGTCAGAAAGGACAAAAGCTTATGTTTTTATTTCTATCTTTATCC
>CAUDRD010000142.1 GCA_958451705.1 uncultured Oscillospiraceae bacterium | reverse complement strand
CTTACCTGACTTGTGTGTGCGTGCAATTCTGTTTTATATTTCACTTAAACTCACCTCTCCAGTTATACTTGTCCATACAGCTGTACAATATAAATACAAATTTTGTTATTTTAAAAATCCGCAGCTTTAAGCTGCGGATTAATTAATCTAAGGTTCCTGATTTCTGCCAAAAATTACAGGGAAGCTTCTTCTGCCTTTTGCCTCTGAGCTAAAACCCTGTTGACCTCTTCCATTTTTGCCTGGTCGAGCTTATATTTCTTAGTAAATATAATAAGGGAAACCACAATTAAAACGGCGGGGACTATAAACATCATACCCGTAATTGTGTTTTTAGATAAATCAGAGTTTTTCGTTGCAAGGGAACCGTCGTACTGCGAAAGTCCCAAGCCTGTAAACATAATAATGGTCTGAAGAGTGTATGCCATTTTCTGAAGGAATCCCTTCATAGAGAAGGTAATGGATTCGCTTCTGATTCCGTTTTTGTATTCGCCGTAGTCAACTATATCCGCAAGCATAATCGTCTGGGAAACAAACATACAGCCGATACCAATTGAGCCTATGACGGCAAAGATTGCAAAAACGAGGAAATTACCGGTAAGGTGACCGAAGAGGAACATACCTACATAGCCGAAAGCGGCAATGCAGAGAGCTATTTGTATGACTTTACGTCTCGGCATAAATTTAGTCAAAATAGGTATAAGAAGCAGACCGAGAGCCTGTCCGACTCCTGTGAATACACCGAAAGTTCCCATTTTTCCGCTGTCTCCAATAACCACCTTAAAGTAGTACATTCCGAGACCCGTTGTCATATACCAGCCTGTATTTGAAAGGATTGCAAAGAGCATGAAAACAAGAAGCTGATCGTTTGCTTTTATTGTTCTGTAAGCTTTCTTAAAAGAGAACTTCTCAGCTTTTCTGACGTCGTGGTCTTCTTTAGTGGAAATAAAGGTTATGAAAGCCACAAAGATAAGTATGCAGCCGGCAATCATTGCCCAGCGGCTGAAGCCCTGCGGGCTTGTCTCTGTTCCGTCGCCGAGGAGCTTTACCATGCTGACGGTGAGCACAACTACAAGTATCTGACCGAAGCCGGAGAAAGCTCTGGCAATTGTAGCGACCATGTTTCTCTCTTTGGGGTCATTTGTAAAAGAGGGAACCATTGACCAATAGGGAATATCAGCCATGGTATTGGTCATGCCCCAGAGGACATACATTACCGCAATATAAACGTAGAGGGAAACGGAACCCAGCTTTAAACCGGGGTTTGTAAAAAGAAGAGTGAGTACGACAGCGTTAAGACAAGCGCCAGTCATAATCCAGGGGCGGAATTTTCCGAATTTTGTTCTCGTGTTGTCAACGATTGTGCCCATCATAGGGTCGTTGATTCCGTCCCATATTCTTGCAAGAGGCGTAAGAATCAGCAAAAATGCAGCGGGCATCAAAAGCACATCGGTAAGGTAGTTAGAAAGAAAGGAATAGAATAAGCCATAGCTCAAATCAAGGCCAATGGCTCCGATTCCATACCCAAAGTAACGCAGATAGCGTTTTCCTTTCTGGTTATCCATTAAATTTCCTCCAATACATATTTTTCGACAAAGTATAGTAGTATTTTACTATTTTATAAGTAAATAAGTCAATAGAAACCGTTATTCAGTTGTTTTTTAAAAAAACTCAAAAATTTTATTTTTCACTGGCTGTAGACTTGAGCCTTACTAAAACCAACTCAGGACAATTGAAAACACGAACAGGGCCACGGCTGTTGCCAAGTCCACGGCTTACAACCATTGAAGTATTGCCCTTTCTATAAAGGCCTTTTGTGTATTTCGGAAACACTCCCTGATTGGGAGCATAAAGTCCCCCTATTATGGGCAGACGCACCTGTCCCCCATGGGCATGTCCCGAAAATACAAGGGGATAACCTGCATCGGCATAATCCTGTATTCTGTCGGGTCTGTGGGACAAAAGCACCGTAAAGCCCTCAGCTGAATTTTTAAGTTCACAGAGCTTTTTTCTGAAATAACCGTAATCATAATCATAATAATATGACGCATGGTCGCAGACACCGGCAAGGTTTATCTTTTCACCGTTTCTCTCTATTTGAACAATTGAATTTTCCAAAAGAATAACGGGGGTTTTTAAAATTCGCCTTCTAAGCTGAGTATACGACGGCGAAACCGCCTCGTGATTTCCGGGAATGTAATATACCGGCGCAATTTTAGCAAGACTTTCGGCAAAGGCCACAGCCGTATTCAAATCTTTCGGAGACGTTCTGCGCTTATCAATAAGGTCTCCGGTTATAAAAATAAAGTCCGGCTCAGCCTGAGCACATTTTTTCAGCAGCTGTTCACCGTTTTTCGGAAAAGATGTGTTGTGAAAATCCGAAATATGCAATATCTTTACGTCATCAAAGGACTTAGGCAGCTTTTCAGAAACATATTCATATTCCGAACAGGTTATATGATTATTTCCGTAATAAAAAAACGCCGACGCTCCAAGTGCCAAAGCCGACGCTCCAAGCACCGAATAAGCGATAATCTCTCCCTTGGCCATTTTCTTCCCCCTAATCTTAGTAAATAAAAAAGCCTTTTAAATTTCTCTGTATAAACTTCAAAAGGGCGAACACGCAGTTCGCCCAATGTACTTAAATTATTGCTCTCCTTCCGGCTGTACAGCGCAGGAAGCCTCAAATTCGGCAGAGCGTTCCATATTGTCTTTGAGAACCTCATCGTTTTCCCATCGTCCCTGATAGATTCTGTAAGTCGCCTGGGCAAAGCCTAAAATCAGGAACATAACCTGAAGTATTTTCGGCGAACAGATTACAAAATCCGTAAGACCCATTACAAAAAACGCCATAAGTGAAGAGAGCATTGCGCAGGTTATGCGCTGTCCCTCCGAGCCGCTTTTGAGAGTTTTAATAAGGTTTACAAAAAGGATTCCGCCGGCGAAAAGGAACAGCCCGAGGCCTATAATTCCGCTCTCGGCCCAAAGCTCCAAAAATATATTATGAGCATGGGGAGCGTCAATTTTAAGAACCTTTGTTATTACTTCGCCTACGTTTTCAACTCCTGCTCCCATACCGAACAGGAACACTCCGAAATGGGAAAGGATATATTCCCCTAAATGCAGGTAAAGTTTTATTCTGTCTGAAATAGAATAATCGAGAGTCAAATCAATGGTGTTGCCGGACTGGGTGATAAACGTAAAGTCATGAAGATGATAAACAAGCTGTTCACGGTAACGGGTAAACAGCGCCGGGATAAGACATAAGAATCCTGCTAACATGACAAAAAGCTTTTTGAAATACTTTTTGTTGGAAAGGAACAGGAAGGTTATGCTTATAACAAGGGCTATCATTGCGCCTCTCGTCTGAGTACCGGCAACTCCGGCACAAATAGCGATAGAGAAAATTCCGTAAAGCACTCTCTCTTTTCGTGTTTCTCCGTTAAGGAAAAAGTAAAAGGAGAAGGGAAGAGCAGAAATTAAAAAGCTTACAAGAAGATTCGGATTGTTGTAGCTGCCCAGTGCACGGAAATCCTGCATTGTGGTATCAATAGTTATACCAAAATTATTTATAAGGAAATTATAAAAGGCAACGTCAATGGGTCCGGTTAAGGGATTTGGAATGCCTTTAGTGATTATTCCATTGTCAATGAGCATATTGGAGATAACCTGAAGACAGCCGATAACAGAAAGCACAAATGCGCTCAGGGCAAAAAGCTTCATTGCAGTTTTAAGCTTTTCGGCTGTATTTATAAGATTTGCCAGCATCAGCTGACCCAAACACATACCCATCCACAGCAGTGCGATTAATGCGCTGTAAACCCTTGTTTTTGAGTAAACACTTGTAAAAAGATAAAATATCAAAAAGATAAATTCATATTTCCCGAAACTGTCCATTCTCACTTTCTGACCGTTCTTTTTAAAGGACACTTTCATTACTATAAAACCGACTAACGTAAAAAACGGCGCTATGTATTCGGGAAACAACTGCGACAAAAATAAAGTTGCTGTCATCCATTTCCAAGCAGCAGTATTTTTACCGCCTTGCTTTAATATCGATGGTAGGTTCATATAATCCTCCACTTTATTTATTTTTACATCTGCGCTCATAAAACTATTAACTGTTTAATTTTACTACATTTCGCAGAAAAAAGCAAATTCCGACATTTTCAGTTAATTATTTGTTTACGGGATACTAAATTTATATGATTTTAACCTACCATTATTCTGCCCTCAGGGAGAATTTCTTCTGAATGTTTATCCTGCCTCAAAATCATAGCCAAAGCAAAACACATAGGTCCTATTCTGCCTACAAACATGGTTATAATAACCGCTACTTTTGAAACTGTGTTGAGAGTTAGAGTCATTCCCGCTGTAAGTCCAACGGTGCCGAAAGCGGAAAATGCTTCAAAAATACTGTTTATACCGGATGCATCAGGCATTGTTACAAGAATTATTCCGGCAGTTGTAAAGGCCACAAGCATACCTAAAATGGCAATTGTAAGAGATTTATACACAACGGCACGGTGTACTCTTCTGCCTAAAATAACCGTATCGTTTCGTCCCCTTATAACCGATATAACAGTCGATACGAGAACTGCAAAAGTGGTGACCTTGATACCGCCGCCGGTAGAACCGCTGCCCGCTCCGATAAACATAAGCATTATCATTATTGCTTTAGAAACATCACGCATAGACCCTATATCTATTGAAGCGAAACCTGCCGTTCTTGCGCTTACAGACTGGAACAGCGAATTCATAATTTTATTCCATAAGCTCATTTCGCCTATTGTTCCGTTGTTAGTGTATTCACAGATAAAGAAAGCCGCCCCGCCAAAAATAATAAGGCTTACGCTTATTAAAATTACCACCCTTGTGTGAAGCATAAGATGGTGTCTTTTCCGCCAGGCAAGAAGATCCTGAAAAACCATAAATCCTA
>CAUDRD010000141.1 GCA_958451705.1 uncultured Oscillospiraceae bacterium | reverse complement strand
TATGACGGTACACAGTTTCATTGGCTGATTTTTATCAGTGCGGATTCTTATTTTCATCTAGTTGGAGTAAGTCAGAATTTTATTACTTTCATTATCAAACTTATTTAGCTGTAGCCATAAAACAGCCTTATTTTTTTACCTTAAAAGTTATCTGTCTGTTATTGTAATAAGGATATAATTTTGTTGTAAAAAATATTTTTGTGGTTTATACTGTTTCTTAGCAGAAAGCGGAAAAGGAGAGGTAAAAATGAAGCTTGCGGTAATAGGCGGCGGAGGAGTTCGCTCAATGTTTCTCGCCAAAAGCCTGGTTCAAAGCGCCAAAAGCACGGGAATAAGCGAAATAGTCTTTATGGATAACAATGAGACAAAGCTGCGAATTTACGGCGGTATGGCGAAGCAGGTGGCAAAAAGAATAGATGAAAGTATTAAATTCACCCTTACTTCTGATGCGGTGGAAGCGGTAAGGGACGCCTCGTATGTTATTACAACAATAAGAGTGGGCGAAGATGAAATGCGCGTTAAAGACGAGAGAACAGCCCTTAATAGGGGCATCCTCGGTCAAGAAACCACAGGAGCGGCAGGTTTTTCTTTTGCGATGCGTTCTGTTCCGGCTCTTAAGGAATACTGTGAACTGATAAAGCAATATGCAAAGCCGAATGTAAAGGTGTTTAACTTCACAAACCCTGCCGGAGTTGTCTCCCAGACTCTTCGTGATATGGGATACGACTTTACATACGGAATATGCGACGCTCCCAGCAGCTTGCTTCACGATTTTGCATCCCTTTACGGAAAAAGTCAGGATGAAATCACAGGAGAGTGTTACGGACTTAATCATCTTTCCTTTTTCAGCAGCATAAAGCTCTGCGGCAGGGAGATAATGCCGGAGCTTATTGAAGATGAGAGAATATATCATAAAACGGAGATGCGCTTTTTTGAGCCGGAGCTTGTAAAAAAGCAGGGATGTATTTTAAACGAATATCTCTATTATTTCTATTACCGTGAAAGAGCCGTTGAGAATATTTTAAAAGCCGGAAAAACAAGAGGAGAGGTCATCTGCAAAATAAATAAGGAAATGACCAAAGAGCTTTCCTCAATGGATATTGAAAAGGATTTTGATTCCTGTCTTAAAGTGTTTGAAAAATGGTACGGTAAACGTGAAAACGCATATATGGCAAACGAAACCGGAGTTGCAAACGACAAGCCTCCCTTTAAATTTGACATCTATTCAAAGGATGAAGGGGGATATGCGGGAGTTGCCCTTAAATATATAAAATCCGTACAGAGCGGCAAGGATACCCAGATGATTTTATGTGTTCCCAATAATGGAGCCATAAAAAGCCTTAAAGACAGCGACGTTATTGAGGTAACCTGCGATTTAGTAAACGGAGAATGTGTTCCCCATAAATTTGAAAATTTAAGCGAAATTAACCTTGAGCTTATAAGAAGAGTAAAGCTTTACGAAAGGCTTGCTTCTAAGGCTATAAGAGAAAAAAGCATAGATGCGGCAGTTGACTGCCTCATGGTGCATCCCCTTGTCAATTCCTATTCACTTGCAAAGGAACTGGTGGAGGAATATCTTAATATTAATAAAAAATATAGTGGAGAGTGGAAATAATGAGTTTTGCTGCAGGAGTAGGTTTTGCCAATGTAGATTTGCTTTACGGAGGAATGTCTGCAATTCCTCAGGAGAGCGAAGAGATATATGCCCGTGATTTTAACATGAAGCTCGGCGGCGGCGTTCCGGCAACCATGATAAATCTCGGAAGACTGGGTGTCCCGGTGCGCCTCGGAAGCTTTACTGGCCATGACTTCTTTTCAAAGTTTGCCGAAGAGAAGATAAGGGAAACAGGTGTAGAATACAGAAATCTCTATTCAGGTGAAGGAATGCCCATTACCCTTACAAGTGCCATTATCACCGCCAACGACAGAGCTTTTGTCTCTTATACCGACGGAGCCGAAATTGACGGAAAGGTTATGGATGACGTCTATTCGGTAATAAAGGGAGCCAAAGTTGCCGATATGGACGCTAATTTCATCGATGCATATAAGCGTGCCAAAGCTGAGGGAACAAAGATTGTTTTCGATACTGGCTGGGACGGTGAAATGACTTTGGAAAAATATAAGAAATGTCTGGAGGTTGCGGATTTTTACACACCTAACACAAAGGAAGCTCTTAAAATCACGGGAGCCGATACTGTTGAGAAGGCCGCAGACATTCTTTCAGATTACTTTGAATACGTTATAATAAAGCTCGATAAAAAAGGAACTCTTGTAAAACATAAGGGACAAAGTACAGTTATAGAGCCATTGCCGGGTATCACCCGTGTTGATTCCACAGGAGCGGGAGACGCATTTATGACAGGTTTCCTCTACGGATTATATAACGATATGGATGTCTGCGAATGTGCCGCTTACGGCAACGTATTAGGCGGACTTTGCGTTGCAGGTTACGGCTGTCTCATTGATAACCTCAGCGAAGAGCTTGTTAAGGAACAGGTCAAGAAAATATTATAAGGGATGTTAAATTTGGATTGGTTTGAATTTGAAAATGCCGCAAAGGAAAAAGGCTTTAAAACAGTTTGCGGAATAGATGAAGCAGGACGTGGTCCCCTTGCGGGACCTGTTTGTGCAGCATGTGTGGTGCTCCGTGACGGGGAAATGATAGAAGGGCTTAACGACTCAAAAAAGCTTACGGAGAAAAAAAGAGAAGCTCTTTTTAAGGAGATAACCGAAAAAGCGGTGGATTACTCTATCGCTATGGCGTCGGAGCAGGAGATTGATGAAATAAATATTTTACAGGCAACTTTCCTTGCAATGCGCAGAGCCTTTGAAGGGCTCACAAAGGTAACTCCCGATTATGCTCTTATTGACGGAAATAAAACTCCCGGGCTGCCAATTGAACAGGAGGCAGTGGTAAAAGGAGATGCACGTTCTGCAAGCGTTGCGGCGGCTTCAATTCTCGCCAAAGTCACAAGGGACAGATATATGATGAATATAGATAAGGTCTATCCCCAGTACTGTTTTTCAAAGCATAAGGGTTACGGAACAAAGCTTCATTATCAGTGCCTTGATGAATACGGGCCGTCTCCGGTACACCGTCAGACCTTTCTTAAAAAATGGCAGGAAGGTAAGAGCAAGTGAAAGGCGGAAAGGGAGCTTACGGCGAATATGAAGCGGCAAGATACCTCAGGAAAAAAGGCTGCAATATTTTAGCCACAAATTTCCGCTGCCGTTTCGGCGAAATAGATATTATATGCGAAAAGGACGGATTTCTGATTTTTGCGGAGGTAAAAACAAGGGATGAAAATTCCTTTTACACTCCTGCTGAAGCTGTTACTCATAAAAAGATGCAAAGGCTTGTAAAAACAGCCGAAATATATCTTATGCAGAATGAAACTTCTTTACAGCCAAGGTTTGACGTAATTGAGGTATATACATCCGGCGGAAAAGTAAAAAGGATAAACCATATAGAAAATGCCTTTGAAGGGGTGAACGGGTTTTGAATTTTTTTGATCTCCACTGTGACACAATAGGCGAGTGCGCCAATAAAAATTTACCGTTAAGGGAAAATAGGCTTCATATTTCCCTGGAAAATGGAGCGTATCTCCATAACTGGGTTCAGGTTTTTGCAGTCTGGATGCCGGATGAAAAGCGTGGGAAGGAAGCGGCAGATTATTTTGACAGGGTTTACGATTATTATTTAAATCAACTCAGTAAAAACGAAGATATAATTTCGCCTTGCTTTACATCAGATGATATTTTAAAAGCTGAAAGTGAACATAAAACCGCTTCAGTTTTGGCTGTTGAAGGCGGAAGCGTTTTATGCGGTGATATTGACAGAATAGAGCTTTTAAAAGAGCGGGGAATAAAAATACTCACACTTACCTGGAACGGCGAAAACGAACTGGGAAGCGGATGTATGGCGAAAGAGGATAAAGGACTAACATCTTTCGGCAAAAGTGTCGTTAAGGAGCTTTGCTCCGCCGGTATTGTGCCGGATGTCTCCCACTTAAGCGAAAAGGGTTTTTACGATACGGCGCAGGAAGTGGATTTTCCCTTTATAGCCAGCCATTCCGATTGCAATAAAGTATATCCTCACAAGCGGAACCTTACCGATGAGCAGATAGATGAGATTATAAGGCGAAAGGGTCTTATAGGGGTAAACTTTTACATGAACTTTCTTTCCGATAATCCTGAAAGCGGATTTGACGGTGTTCTCAGCCATCTTTATCATATTTTGGAGCGGGGAGGCGAAAATGTCGCTGCAATGGGCTCCGATTTTGACGGCTGCGAAATTGCCGAAGAGCTTGCCGGAATAGAAAAAATTCCCGATTTATGGGACTATCTTAACAAAAACGGTATACCTGAAGATACTCTGAATAGTTGCTTTTATGGAAATGCAAGAAATTTCTTCTTTAATGTTTTACATCGCTGAAAATATGTGATAGAATAATAAAGTATACTTGGAATAAGGAGAATCAAAAATGGAATACACAAGTACGAGAAATAAAAATATCCGTGTGAGCGCTGCTCAGGCAATAGCTCAGGGAATTTCCGAAGACGGAGGACTTTTTGTACCCGTTTCGGTTCCCGCTGTTTCCATGGACGAGATTATTGAGCTTTCACACGCAGACTATATTACAAGGGCAAAGAAGATTCTCTCTCTTTATCTCACTGACTTTACCGATGAAGAGCTTGATTACTGCGTAAACGGAGCTTATGAAAAAAGCAAATTCAGCTCACCTAAAATAGCTCCCCTCGTTGAAGTTGAGCCCAACACCCATGTTCTTGAGCTGTGGAGAGGTCCAACATGTGCATTTAAAGATATGGCTCTTCAGATTCTGCCCTATCTTCTCACTGTTGCCGCTTCTAAGACAGCAGGAGGCAAAGAAATTGTAATTCTTGTTGCAACTTCCGGCGATACAGGTAAAGCTGCTCTTGAGGGCTTTAAGGATG
>CAUDRD010000140.1 GCA_958451705.1 uncultured Oscillospiraceae bacterium | reverse complement strand
TGCTAACAAAAAAGCTCTGTTAGAGCAGGAGAAAGCCCGAAGATATTCAGCACAAAATACAAATCTCAACGCTTCATTTAATCTTCCCCAGGATTTAAAGATAAGTGAAGAAATGGCAAAGGAGCTTCGCCGCAGACAAATTGACGCTTCGCAGAACCTTGTGCCTCCGCATGATAAAAAATAAAAAGGCTGCTCAATAAACAACACACATAAATAAACTTAAATTACTTCCTCGCAAAAATGTTTTAACATGATTGCGAGGAAGTTTTTTAGGTTGAGTTTTCCACAATTTATTATATAAATGTGTAAAATAGCTGCAAATCACTAATTGGTTTATTTAAATAATAGAAGATGCTCTGTAATTGCACAAAATACAAAAAGCATAGCCGAGAATTGCTGTCAATACCAAGACAACTACGGAATCCTTTTTACTTTCTTATTCATTTGCCAATATTCCGCCATTTAATTACTTAGATAAAAATGAGTTAACAAATTAAAATCAATCAAAAAACGATATTTTTAGGAGATATCATATGAATACAAATTCATGTATAGCTATAATAGCGGCAATAATATTTGCTGCGGCAGCTATATATCTGGAACTAAGAGAAAAAATAAGAATATTAATAAAGCGGCAAAATCAAAAATAAAAGCATTATTAAAAATTTTTACTGTAATATTGACGATATTACTGGTATTTGAATTAGCAGGAATCTACATTACACCGAATCGGAAAAAATTTTATTTTAACCCTACACAGGAAAATACAGATAAAATGATAGCTCTAACCTTTGATGACGGTCCCGGTCCGTATACTGATGAACTGATTGACGGTCTTGAAAAATTAAACGCAAAGGCAACATTCTTTTTGGTTGGTAAGAAAATAAGAAAATACCCGGATACAGTTGCCAGAATAGCACAAAATGGTCATCTTGTTGGAAATCACACATACAGTCATATTAAACTTACTGCTCTTTCCCCTGATGAAATAAAAAAAGAAATAGATAAAACTAATGAGGAAATTAAAGCTCTCACAGGCGAAACTCCTCAATTCTTCAGACCTCCTTTTGGCAGATATAATGCTACTACTTTAAATTGGGTGGATATGATAAGTGTAAGATGGTCTAAAGATACAGTTGACTGGAAATACGAGGATGAGGAAAAACTTTACAGATATCTTATAAAAAACGCCCGTGACGGAGAAATTTTTTTGATGCATGACGTTGAAGAAACGACGGTTAAAGGAGTTTTAAGAGCAATTGAGACTCTGCAAAAAGAGGGATATAAATTTGTGCGTGTAGACGAACTTCTTTGCAGAAACGGTGACGGACTTTTAAAGGGTATAGGCTACAGAAAGTGTGAAAAAGGTAAACACCCTGTTCATTTTTAACACTACTTTATGAATACTCATTTGTTTCACTATTGGTACAGCTGCGAATTTTAAAGCTAAAAAAATTATTTTTTACAAATTACGTTAGAGTTAAGATTTTAAAAGAACCTGAAACTCAGCAGAGAAAAAGTTTTCTTTTTTAAGAAAAATATAACAGTGTTGATGTGACAGAAAGATTTGCATTGAAAAAATTCCTATAGTTTTAGGTTCTTTTAAAAGTTTTAATAAATTTGCCCTCATTTAAATCTTAATTTAAACATAGTAATTACAGTTAAATTTTTCTTTATCAGCGATTTTTAATAAAAAACCTGCCGTAAGATTTTTCTTACAGCAGGCTTTTTCTCTTAATATAGTGTATTATTCTTCTGATTCGGAAGCATCATTTTCGGAAGCGTCTTCTTTTTCTTCCTGTGCATCGGATGATGCTTCAGCTGCTGAATCTTCCTCAGCTGAGCCGCTTTCTGCCTCGGCGGTTTCCTCCGGAACAGCGGTTTCCTCGCTTTCCTCTTCGTGCTCGGCTCCCGCAACGGTTACAACCTTTTCGCCGTCACTCACACGCATAAGCCTTACGCCCTTTGCAGGACGGTTAAATTCACTTATGTCGGCGGCATAAATTCTGATAATTATACCGTCTGAGGAAATAAGTATAACATCCTCATCATCGCTGACTGTGCGTATTGCCGCAACGTCGCCGTATTCAGCAGTACGGTAGTTTTTAAGTCCTTTACCGCCTCTTGACTGGATTCTGTAATCTTTTTCGCTGCTTCTTCTGCCGTAGCCTGTTTCACTTACGGTAAGAACGCTGTCGCCCTCATGAAGCACAGCCATTCCGATAACTTCATCACCTTCGTCAAGCTCTATGGACTTAACGCCTCTTGCGGTTCTGCCAAGGGGTCTTACATCGCTTTCACTGAAACGAATCGACATACCCTTTTTGGTTGCCACAAGTAAATCATCATTTCCGCTTGTAAGGTGTACCCATGCAAGCTCGTCGTCATCGTCAAGGGTTACGGCTATAACTCCGCTCTTTCTGACGTTGGCGTAAACCTCAAGGGGTGTACGTTTTATGATACCCTTTCTTGTAACCATGCAAAGGTATGCGCCCTCTTCGAATTTCGGCACTCTTATCATTGCCGATACCCTTTCACCCTGTTCAACGGGGATAAGGTTTACTATGTTCATACCCTTGCTGGTTCTTCCGCCTTCAGGAATTTCATATCCCTTTAAGCGGTAAGCTCTGCCTCTTGAAGTAAAGAACATTACATATTCGTGGGTGGAACAGGTGAACATTGTCTCTGCAACGTCCTCTTCACGGCGGGTCATACCCATAACTCCTCTGCCGCCTCTGCGCTGAAGCTTATAGGAATCAACAGGCAGACGCTTCGTATATCCCATTGTAGTAAGGGTAAATACGCAGGTTTCCTCGGGGATAAGGTCCTCAATATCAACCTCGCCTGTGACATTTGCAATTTCGGTTCTTCTCTCGTCACCGAATTTGTCGGCAATCTCCCTTGCCTCGGTTTTGATAATCTCCATTATCTTGCCTTCGTCGCCTAAAATTGCAAGAAGCTCCTGAATTTTTACTTTAAGTGAAGCAAGCTCTTCCTCTATCTTCTGTCTTTCAAGACCTGTAAGCTGTCCGATACGCATTTGAACAATTGCCTGAGCCTGAATATCGTCAAGGGCAAAACGCTCCATAAGGGCAGCTTTAGCTGTTGGGATATCTTTTGAAGCTCTGATAATTGCAATAACCTCGTCAATAAAGTCAATTGCAACCATCAAGCCCTCTAAGATATGAGCTCTGTCCTGAGCCTTTTTAAGGTCATAGTTTGTTCTGCGTACTATTATTTCACGCTGATACTCTATATAATTCTGGAGAATTTCCTTTAAGTTGAGCACTTTTGGCTCGCCGTTTACAAGGGCAATCATAATTGCGCCGAAAGTAACCTGCATCTGAGTATAGGAATAAAGCTGATTTAAGACAACCTGTGGATTTGCGTCCCTTTTAAGGTCGATGGCAACGTGGATACCCTCTCTTGAAGAGTAATCGCTGACTCCCGAAATGCCCTCTATTCTCTTTTCCTTAACAAGGTCTGCAATGGATTCAATAAGCCTTGCCTTATTTACCTGGTAGGGAAGCTCGGAAATATTGATTGTGAATCTGCCGTTTTTCTTCTCTTCAATTTCGGCTCTTGCTCTTACAAAGATTCTGCCTCGGCCTGTTGCATAAGCGGCTCTTATGCCGGCTTTACCCATAATTATACCTGCTGTAGGGAAGTCGGGTCCCTTAATGTGCTCCATAAGCTCCGGAAGCTCTGCGTCCGGGTTATCAATAAGGCAGCACATACCGTCCACAACCTCTCTCAGGTTATGGGGAGGAATATTTGTAGCCATACCAACGGCGATACCTGTTGAACCGTTTACAAGAAGGTTCGGAAAACGTGAAGGTAGCACTACAGGCTCTTTATGGTTATCGTCGTAGTTTGGAATAAAGTCAACAGTGTTTTTGTCGATGTTTCTGAGCATCTCCATGGAGATTTTGCTCATTTTAGCCTCTGTATAACGGTATGCAGCAGGCGGGTCACCGTCGATTGAACCGAAGTTACCGTGACCGTCAACGAGAGTGTATCTCATTGAAAAGCTCTGGGCAAGCCTTACAAGGGCATCGTAAACGGAAGCGTCGCCGTGAGGGTGATATTTACCGAGAACATCACCGACAGTTGCGGCGCACTTTTTATATGGTTTTTCGGGATAAAGTCCCGCTTCATACATGGTGTAAAGTATTCTCCTGTGAACAGGCTTTAAACCGTCCCTTACATCGGGAAGGGCTCTCGAAACGATAACCGACATGGAATAGTCAAGGAAAGATTTTCTCATTTCCCTATTAATGTCAACGTTTACTATACTCTGCCTTTCAAAATCTAAGCTCATCTTTATCAGCCCTTATCTTTATAATATTTGTTCCTTGCCTTTATATAAATTCAGAAAAACTTGAATTATGAAATACGCTTTCCGCTTTTTCGTAAAGAATTGAAGAAAGTCTGTCATTTACGTCGCCTCCGAGGCATTGCTTCGGTATGCTTATACATTCATGGCTTTCTTTAAGAAGAATTGAAAAGGTTTTGCTGCTCTCCCTTATGAATTTTATTTTTTCATAGGGAATTACGTCTTCCGCAGAATCAATGGAATATTTCATATAATCTTCATAAAGCTCAAGGTAGCAGGGCTTTTTATCAAGCTCTCTTAAAGTAAAAAGCCTCAGCCTGTTTTTCTTAATTATTTTAAATGGAATGTGAAAAATAACGGAAACAAGCAGAAGAAAAATTAAAAAGTCAAAAACGAAAGAGGCAAATGTAAATCTGCTATCCCCTTCTGCAAGAAAAAGAGCTTTAAGGGTTGTATTTGCAAAGGTGAATATCGCAATTACCACTCCGCCGGCGATCTTATTTTCACGCCGTAAAAGACCCGTTTTCTTCTCTTTCCACATTTCGCTTTCTATAAAATTTTCCTTTACCATGCGGTAATCTATTCTTAAAAGACAATCTTCCATTTTAACCGCCTTTATTG
>CAUDRD010000139.1 GCA_958451705.1 uncultured Oscillospiraceae bacterium | reverse complement strand
GACCCTGAGAGCCTTGAAAAGGCTTTTAAAGGGGCTGATGTAGTTTATCATCTTGCGGGAATGATAGACGTTACTACAGGCCATGAAGAAGCTATTTGGAAAGTAAACGTTGAGGGTACAAAAAATGTTGTCAAAGCCTGCCGTAAATCCGGTGTAAAAAGGCTTGTCTATGCGTCATCTGTTGACGCAATCCCTCCGCTGCCGGGCAACCAGCTTATGACGGAAATTAATAGCTTTAATCCGGATAACCTTGAGGGCACATATGCAAAGACAAAAGCTGTAGCTACTCAGTATGTTCTTGACAATAACAGCGATGCTCTTGAAACTGTCGTCACCCATCCCGGAGCCTGCATCGGTCCCTATGACTTTAAGACTTCAAATGTAGGCGAAATGGTTAGAATGTACATGAACGGCAAATTCCCGGTTTCTCTTAATTTCGGAGCTTACAACTTTGTAGATGTCAGAGATGTTGCAGACGGAATGTATGCAGCGGCAGATAAGGGAAGAGCAGGCGAATGTTATATTTTGACAGGTGAGGTTGTAACAGTTGATGAGCTGCTTCATATTCTCGGCAGAAAGACAGGAATCCCCACCTCCAAGATAAAGCTCGGCTACGGTTTTTCAAAGTTTATAGCTCCGGCAGCAGAGCTCTATTACGGAATTGCAAATAAAACCCCCATGTTTACCCCATATTCTATCAGAAAGCTTGTCTCAACCTGCAATTTCAGCATAGAAAAAGCACGCAGTGAGCTGGGATATAATCCAATGAGCGTCGATAAGTCAATAGGCGATATGGTAAACTGGATTATTGAGTTCGATAACGAACACGCAGGAAAGAAATTCCGTAAAACAACCACAGAAAATTTAAGATAAGATTAAAAGACCGGCTTTTGGCCGGTCTTTCCTTTATATATGTGTATGATTTTTATTTATGGTATTTCCCTCCGGAAGCTATCTGGAACGCTCTGTAAATCTGCTCTAAAAGCATCACCCTTGCAAGTTGGTGGGGAAATGTCATAGGAGACATTGAAAGCTTGTTATCTGCCGTTCCTTTAACAGTATCTGAAAGTCCGAAGGAGCCGCCGATAATAAAGTTCACTGAGCTTATTCCTCTTACGGGAAGAGCCTCTATTTCACGGCTCAGAGTCTCCGATGAGCGTTCTTTTCCCTCTATACACATTGCATAGGTATATGAAGAAGAGGGTATTTTACTTAAAATTTTTTTGGCTTCTGCTGAAAGTGCATTTTCAATTTGACCTTCCGAAGGTTTGTCGGGCAGGGGAGAGGGCTCAATTTCAATTATATTTATTTTACAAAAAGCTCCGAGACGCTTTGTGTATTCTCCACAGGCGTCACGGAGATATTTTTCTTTAAGTTTTCCGACGCAGATAATATTTACGTTGAGCATGACGGCATAACCTCTTTAAAATATCATGGCTTTTTCGCAGCACTCGGGAGCTGCTACTTTTACAAGGCAGTCTCTGCCTATTTGAGCGCCTTTTTCTGCAAGAGCACAGGCGGTGGTCTGAAAAGCAAGATCCGGAAAATTGTTCTCCTTGCTCAGGTGACCTAAAATAAATCTTGTCGTGCCGCTTTCAATAAGACGGGTGACAGTTTTTGAGCATACGTCGTTTGACAGGTGTCCTTTATCGGAAAGAATACGTCTTTTCAGTATGTATGGGTAAGGGCCGTTCTGAAGCATTGAAACATCGTGATTTGATTCTATAACAATCAGATCGCTGCCGGTTATACTGCTTTCCACCTGAGGAGTCATAACTCCAAGGTCTGTGCATACCGCCGCTTTTCTGCCGTCGGGTAGCTTTACCGTGTAGCCGCAGCTTTCGGCGCTGTCGTGAGAGGTGTGAAAAAGGTTTATCTCCATACCGGCGGCTTCGACTCCCTTTTCATCAATAATATTTACCGGGAATTTTCCGTTTATTATTCCGGAGCTTTCCAGAGCGGCTATGGTTCCGTATGTACCGTAGACGGGGATGTTATGGCGGGAGGCAAATACTCTAAGGCCTTTTACGTGGTCGCTGTGTTCGTGGGTGACAAAAATTCCCTTTATAAACTCGGGGCTCACTTCTATTTTTTCAAGAGCCTGAGTGAGTCTTTTTGCAGTAACTCCACAATCTATTAATATTCCTCCCTGTCCGCAGCCAAAGAACATAGAGTTTCCGCTGCTGGAAGAGAACAGTGGTGAAAACCTTGACAAATAAATGACCTCCCAATGACAAAAAAGAAAAGGGCACCTGAGCACCCTTTTATATCTAATATAGAACAGGAACAACAGTTTTATTTTTTGGACTTATCAAACGGCGTTTGAAGCGCTGAACTGGTCGGGAATACGCACCTTTTTAATGTCTGCACCAAGAGCTGTGAGCTTTTCAACATAGTTTTCATATCCACGCTCAATATGCTCAATATCTTCGATTTCAGTAGTTCCTTCAGCTACAAGTCCGGCAATAAGCATAGCGGCGCCGGCACGAAGATCCGTTGCCTTAATGGGGGCGCCCTTCAATTTTTCTACGCCTTCTATAACAGCCATTTTTCCGTCAACCTGAATTTGAGCACCCATTCTGACAAGCTGGTCTGCATAGCGGAAACGGTTATCCCATACGCTTTCGGAGATAATGCTTGTGCCGTCTGCCAAAGCGAGAAGAGTAGCCATCTGAGGCTGCATATCCGTTGGAAAACCGGGATGTGGCATTGTCTTTATATTGCACTTTTTAGGTCTGCCGGTGGCAACAACTCTAATGGCGTCATCATATTCCGTAAGCTGTGCCCCGCACTCTACGAGTTTTGCGGAGATGGATTCAAGGTGCTTGGGAATAACGTTTTTAATGAGCACATCACCCCTTGTTGCAGCAGCGGCAACCATATATGTGCCGGCTTCAATTTGGTCGGGGATTATTGAATAAGTGCAGCCGTGAAGGCTTTCAACACCATGAATCTTAATAACGTCTGTTCCGGCGCCTCTTACATCTGCTCCCATTGAGTTAAGGAAGTTCGCAAGGTCAACTATATGGGGCTCTTTTGCGGCGTTTTCGATTATTGTAAGACCTTTGGCTTTAACTGCCGCAAGCATAATATTTACCGTAGCGCCTACAGTTACAACGTCAAGATAAATAGAACTGCCTACAAGCTGGTCGGCTCTTGCGTCAACGATTGCGTTGTCAACGGATACTTCGGCCCCTAAAAATTTAAAGCCTTTAATATGCTGGTCAATGGGACGCACACCGAAATTGCATCCGCCGGGCATTGCGACTCTCGCTCTGTTATATCTGCCGAGCAGTGCTCCGATAAGATAATATGAAGCGCGTAAATGCTTTGTCATCTCATGGGGGACGATAAAGGAATTTACATGTCTTGTATCTATTTCGATAGTGCTTTTGTTTACAACGTGAATATCGGCGCCCATCTGATGAAGTATTCTTATCATCATGGTGACATCGCTGATATTGGGAATGTTTTCAATTCTGCAAACATCCTGTGCAAGAATGGTAGCCGGAATAATTGCAACCACGGCGTTCTTCGCTCCGCTTATGTTAACTTCACCGCAGAGCCTTTTTCCACCGTTGATAACTATTTTCTCCAATACGGCACTCTCCTTAACAAAATAAATTTATGTAAATAAAGAAAAAAGCAAATAATAAATGAAGAGGCATTAAAGCCTCACACCTTAGATATTATAACACAAAATCCGTAATATTCCATACTTTATTAAAATTATTTTTATAAAAAGGAATATGTCGAAGACTGTAGAACATTTAAAAAGCCGAAAAAATGTGGTATAATCATAAAAAATAAGGCTAAAAACCTTAAAAATATGTCATCGGAGGCAGAAAAATGGAAAACAGATTTCACGAAAAAATGGATAATTCACCGGTGATAGCCGCCGTAAAGAACATAGATATGCTAAATGCGGCCATAGATTCGCCTTGTGAAATCATATTTTTGCTAAGCGGTGACATATTCAATTTGTCAGACGCAGTTAAGCTGGCTCATGAGAAAGGGAAGATGATATTTATTCACATGGACCTTATCGAGGGCTTTTCCCGTGATGCCGTAGCGTTAAGGTACATAAGCGAAAACATAGCTCCTGATGGTATCATATCCACAAAAGCCGGCCTTATTAAAATTGCAAAAGAAATGGGACTGCTCACAGTAAGAAGATTTTTCATTATAGATTCCCTATCTCTTGATAACGCTGTAAACGCAACCATTGCCGAAAAAAGTGACGCAATTGAGATAATGCCGGGAGTTATGCCTAAAATAATAAAAAGACTCAAGAAAAAGATTAAAACTCCCATGATAGCCGGCGGACTTATAAGCGAAAAAGAGGATGTTATAGGAGCTTTACAGGCTGGGGCAAACGGCGTTTCAACTACCGATGCTGCAGTATGGAGCCTTTAAAGTTGAAAAAAGAGGTAAAAAGTGGTATACTGCAAAAATGTGAATTTATTGCTTTGCTTTTTAGTGAAGAGAATTTAGCGGTAAAATGGGTTAAATTGTTTATTCTCCGGAATAGCGCCATTGATAATTCTAAGACATAAAAAGCAGAGTAAAAAATTAAAGAGGTAAGAAGAGGTAAAAATATGGCTATTAAAGTTATGACTGTTTTCGGTACAAGACCGGAAACTATAAAAATGGCTCCGCTTGTTAAAGAGCTTAAGAGCAGAAAGGAAATAGAGTGCATAGTTTGTGTTACGGCTCAGCACCGTCAGATGCTCGACCAGGTGCTTGACGCTTTCCATATTGTGCCAGACTATGACCTTAATATAATGAAGCAGGGCCAGACTCTTTCAGATATAACTGTAAGAGTTCTTAAAGGTCTTGAGGATGTAATTAAAAACGAAAAGCCGGATATTGTTCTTGTTCACGGCGACACATCCACAACCTTTGTGGGAGCTCTTGCCGCATTTTATCAGCAGACAGCAATCGGCCACGTTGAGGCAGGCCTTCGTACATACAATAAGTACTCTCCGTACCC
>CAUDRD010000138.1 GCA_958451705.1 uncultured Oscillospiraceae bacterium | reverse complement strand
TCTTAAAGGCAATTCTAAGTGTCACTGGGGAAATATGGAATCCGTCGCAGATAAGCTCAGCCGTTGCGCTATCGCTGTCAAAGACCGCTCCCACAACTCCCGGCTCTCTGCTGCCCAGGGCAGTCATGGCATTGAACAGATGGGTTGCATGGGTAAAACCTTTATCAAAGCCTTTTTTAGCGTCATCGTATCCGGCGCTTGTATGAGCTTCGGAGACTGTGGCAATATCCTTTGCCTTCTGTGCAAACTCCGCCGCACCTTCCGTCTCCGGTGCAACATCCACAAGACTTACGGGACAAATATCTGCAAGCTCCTTAAACTCTTCAAAATCGGGATTCCTGACATATTTGCCGTTTTGAGCTCCTTTTTTAGCCGGAGAAATATAAGGTCCCTCCATGTTTATACCGTGAATATAAGCGCCTTTCTCCTTGCCCTTATAACCGGCGGTACAGGCAAAAATCTTTTTAAGCGCTTCGTTTCCGAGGGTCATTGTTGTGGGACAAAAGGATGTTATGCCCAAAGAAGCAAGGCTTTCGGATATTTTTTCAAGACTCTCTTCCTTTGCGTCGCAGGTGTCACAGCCCATTCTGCCATGGATGTGTATATCTATAAATCCGGGTACGGCGATGCATCCCGCAAAATCCAGCTCCTCCTCGCCGGGATTTGCACACATATCCCCTACACCGTCTATCTTTTCACCGATTACTCTTATATTATCTCTTTCGGGCTCAAAATCCTTACCGTAAACAACTGCGTTTTTAATAAGCATAAAATCCCTCCGTCCTTCTAATTATTCCGTAATTCATTTATTTTATAATATCACTTTCTAAAAAATTAAACAATATAGATATTTCCGCCTGCTTAATACAAATGATACAGCAGACGGAAATACAATTAATTTAGAAACAGAATCTCACAAAATCCATATTCGATATTAAATTTTTATTCTTCGTTTTCAGCTTTTTTCTGAAGCTCTTCAATAATCTTTGCGTGTTTCTCCTTTGTCATGTTGCAGAAAATAAAGGGAGCCGCCGAAATTAAAGAAGCCACAAGAGCGATTAAAATACTGTAGGTAATTATAGGATTTCTGATTGCGGCATCTACAAGCACACTGTAATTTGTAGTGCCGTCTGCTCCCGCTGCAAGGCCAAAATGCTCATAGACAAATGTGAGTATTGCCGTAGAGAAAATGCTGCCAATAACTGAGAACATAAGCTGTATATTCTGAGCAAAGCCCTCTACACGTTTACCTGTTCTCAGCTGCTGCTGGTCGAGAGCATCGGCAGTGAGAGAGGTCTGGAGTATGTACTGAGGACCGCTTGCAAAATTAAAGATATAAAGAGAAATTACAAAGAACACTATGCTCTTTTTGAAAGTGAGCACCATTATGAGAGCCGCTATGGCATTAAGGGCAAAGGAACCGAAACCAAACTTTCTGTAACCGAGCTTTTTAATGAAGAGTGGAGCTAAAAGCATTCCGGGAATGAAGGCCGTAGAGGTTATTGTGGGAAGTATGCCCGCCATTGCGCTGCTGTTCAGCTGGTAAAGGCATATCCAGTTAAGGAGTAGACCGATAGCTCCTCGGCAGCCGTCGAAAAATTTACCTACGCACACAATCCAAAAATCACGGCTGTGAGCAATTCCGGAAAATCCCTCTTTAAAGCTTACCTTTTCCTCCTGTTCGCTTACTGGCTTTATAACTCTTTCACGGGTTTTAAACATTACAACAAGACCCAGAGCGAAACCCGCCGCTGCAAAGGCAGGAAGCAAAATACGGTACGACTTAATGTCGAGAAGTCCCTTCGAGCCGAAGAAAATCTGAGCAAAAATCGGAAGGATCAGGGTTACGAGAGAGGGGCCGAGATTAGCTACAAACTCAGAGATACTCATAATAAAGGTGCGCTCTCCGGAATCTGGAGAGATAACCTGAGAAATACCAGTATAGGCGTTATTGTAAATATGCTGACCTATATATAGGATATTGTAGAAAATCGCAATCAGCACCATTTTTGTAATATTGCTTCCGTCAATGGGAACAAGCCACGTCATACCTACAACGCCTATTAAACAGGGTATACCTGCCCAAAGCAGATAGGGACGGAATTTTCCCATTTTCGTGTTGGTGTTATCAACAAGGATACTAACAATAGGAGTTTTTAGAACGCTTATAATATTTGAAAGTACAAAGAGAATAAAAATATTCGACGGACTGAGCTTATAGATAGATCCTATCAGCAGACAGGTTGCCGACATATTTATCTGACCAACCATAGCATTTACGGTTTTTACGCCTATACCTCCGCCGCTGAAAGCCACAATCTCACTGAAAGGGACATACCGCCCCGGCTGCGGTTCTTTCCAGTAAGTTATAACGTTTTTAACTGAGTTAATTGCGGCGTTAACTGCGCCTGTTTTTTCGCCCTCTTTTCTGCTCACTTTTTCACCTTTCCTCTCCTGTTTCAGGATTAAAGACAAGAGTTTTATTTCCACCTGAAACAGTATATTTTACTGTTATTTCGTCTTTGCCCGTATATTCCGCAAAGTCTCTCATTCTGACTGAGTTTTGCCCATAAGCTCAGAACATCAGCCAAATTCAGTATCATAATAATCCTTTATTACAGTTATGTCAAGGAGTGTGCTCTTTTTGATAAACTTTTACTTTTTTTACATTATCAAACAGAAAGCCCAAAACATTTTAGTTTTGAGCTTTGTTTTTAAATAAGATTAAATTGTCTATTCTAATATCTCTTCGAGGCTTGCCTCTCTCTTCTCTTTTCCTATTACGAGAAAAAGGCTGGGAACATTTTCCACTTTAAATTTTTGAGCCAGCTGTTTTTCAAAGTCTATATTGACAATACAGAACTTATAAAACTCTTCCTTTTTTGCCGCCGCCTTTTCGAGCTCCGGCAAAAGCAGCTGGCACTGCTCACACCAGACTGCATAAAAGCAGAGCACTGTCGGTTTTTCACTTTGCTCTACTTGAAGAAAATAGTTTTCATCGGTAATCTTTTCAAGCAATCAGCACCCCTCCTGTTTACTGCGGCAATTATAAACTTTATTCCCCTGATGTTATTCCCTTTGCCGCTCCCGCAGCAGCTCTTATTCCCTCTGCAAGAGCAAAAATCACCGCAGCTGCTACAATAATATATCGTGCTATTTCTATCATTTTAAGGGTTCTGCCAGCCATGGATAAAATATTTAAATCTCTTAAAAGTCTTACCATATTCTTTCTCCTTTTATTTTTATTCCGTAGTCAAAAGCACTCCGTGGGCAATTCCGGGAACGGATTCGCCCTGTTTTGAAGAGGTTGGTGACATAAGGGCTCCTGTGCCCACAAACAACACCTTTTTTATCTCTCCCTGCTGAAGCAGACGCATTATATAGGAGCAAACCACCGCTCCGCTGCATCCGCAGCCGGAACCTCCTGCGTTTACGTCCTGATTCTCCGGGTCAAAAATCATAACTCCGCAGTCTCTGTGAACAGCAGAAATATCTATTCCTGACTCCTTTACCATCAATTCACATAAAAGCTTTGAACCTACCGAGCCTAAGTCTCCCGTTAGAATCATATCGTAATCTTCGGGAACAGTCGCCGTATCCTTGAGAAAGTCGGTGATGGTGGCACAGGCGGCAGGAGCCATTGCTGCTCCCATATTGTTGGCATCACGTATTCCCAAATCCTGTATTCTTCCGATTGTCCCCTTTGCCACCTTTACTGTTCCTCCGCTATTTTTAAGCACTGCCGCTCCTGAACCAGTAACGGTCCACTGAGCCGCCGGAGGCCTTTGTCCGCCGTATTCGAGAGGATAGCGAAACTGCCTTTCAGCAGAACAGAAATGTGACGATGTGGCACAAACGCAGGTATTTGCCGCCCCACCATCTACCATAATGCTACCCATAAGCAGAGAAAGAGCCATTGTGGAACAGGCTCCGTAAACTCCCGCAAAGGGGATATTCATTTCACGAAGTCCGAAAGTAGTGCCTATGCACTGGTTGAGGAGGTCTCCCGCAATTACCGCATCTACCTGAGATGCGGCTGTGTTGGCCTTTGCCAAGGCTCTTATAATTGCCTCACGCTGTATTGAGCTTTCAGCTTTTTCCCAGGAACATTCTCCCATGGTGGTGTCAGTATAAATTTTATCAAATTCTCCTCCCAGAGGACCTTCTCCTTCCTTTTTGCCCACTACTGCGGCGTTTCCCACAATAGAGGGTTTTGAAGGAAAGTTAAGAGTATATTTTCCAATTCTTTCCGCCATTATTATTCCACCTTTCCGCTAAATTTAATAAAGACGGAAAATCCAGACTATCAGCCCGTATATAACCGCAGCGGCAGTTCCGTACACTATAACCGGACCCGCTATTGAAAACATCTGAACACCTGTTCCCATAATTCTGCCTTCACTTTGAAACTCCAGAGCGGGAGAAGCCACAGAGTTTGCAAATCCGGTTATGGGAACTATAGTTCCCGCTCCTGCAAAGCGTGCTATTTTATCGAAAACACCGATTCCCGTTAAAAATGCGGTTATGAATATGAGCGTCACGGAAACTGCCATGCGTGCTTCCTTTTCTTCCGCTCCCCAGTAAGAGTAAAGCGTAAAAAGCAGCTCCCCAAAGGTACAGATAAGACCTCCGACTAAATACGCCATTAAAAAGTTCTTTACCATGTGACTTGGAGGCGCCGCTTTCTGCGCCATTTTTTCATATTCTTTTCCTGTTACAGCCATATTTTTCACCCTTTGTTTCTTTTTCAACTTTGTTTTTCCCTTTAAGGCGATTTTTATTCCGTTTCATTCATATATAATTTACAAAATGCGTCTTGACTTGCTTTTTTTACAGACTTAAAATTTAAAGGTATTATTGATAAATAAAAATATAAAGCAGGCGGTGTTTAAATGCCCCATCTTGTTGACGTAAGAAATGTTTATAAAATCTATAATCCGGGAGAAAACGAGGTTCACGCCTTGGACGGAATTTCCCTTACAATTGACGAGGGAGAATTTGTAGCTATTGTAGGACAGTCGGGTTCGGGAAA
>CAUDRD010000137.1 GCA_958451705.1 uncultured Oscillospiraceae bacterium | reverse complement strand
AGAAGCGCCCCTTATCTCCTGCTTTGGCCGCTCTTTTTTCACTCGGATTTGCATTTTTCATTGCCGTAGGATGGGAATTTTTTGAATTTTCAATGGACACATTACATGGAACACATCTTCAAATGTCAACCCCCGATTCCGACTCAGGATTAATTGACACTATGACGGATCTGATCTCATGTGCAGTAGGAACAGTGCCCACTGCAATTTTAACCGCTATGCAGCGAAACGGCTACATAGGCAGAAACCGCAAAGAACGCCGTGAACAAATTAAGAAAGAACAGGAAATTTGGAATAAGAGCTTTGAAATAGCTCAGAAACTTAAAGAAGAAGAAGCCAAAAAAGAAGTCGACAAAAAATAAATTATAACATCAAAACCCGCACCGTTTTTTACGATGCGGGTTATCTTTTTATTCGTATTTTGGGAACGCCACAGTAAACACTGCTCCTTTGGGAGGGGAATCCGGGTTATCGGGGTCTGAGGGCTCTCGGTTTTCGCCTTTCAGCGTGCATCCCATATATTCGGCGGCACTTTTCGCCGCCGAAAGACCTAACCCGGAATGGCCTGTTTTTCCAACGTAGTAACGTACAAAAAGATATTTTAAATCCTCTTCGCTCAGTCCCTTTCCGTCGTCGGCAATGGTGATATTTGTAGTCATATCTGTGTCGTAAACTTTTATCTCAACGGTACTCTTTGCATAGCGTATAGCATTAGAGAGAATATTGGAAATAATTGTAGAAAGAAGCTGCCTGTCCGCAAGCACTACCGTGTCTTCTCGTTCAAAGCTGCACTTTATCTCAACAGACCTCTGCATTGCATAGCCTTCTATTCTCTCCTCCTCTTCATTTATAAATTCCGTCAAATTGACAGGAATCATATCAATGGGCTGGTTGAGTGTGTCAAGCTCAGAGAGAATAAGGAGTTTTTCCACAACTCCAGTAAGCCGCTGGCTCTCCCGTATTATTACATCTGCCGCATCCTCAGGATTATCCATAACGCCGTACTTTATGGCCTCAGCGTAGCCGTTTATGGACATGAGGGGCGTTCTCAGGTCATGGGAAAGATTCTGCATGGATTTTGTATGAGCTTCGTTAAAGGCTTCCAGCCTTGCAAGCATTTCATTAATACTTACTGTCAGTTTATGAAGCTCCGCCGAATTTTCGTTTATTGACACCGGCGTAAAATCTCCGTCGCCGATTACCTCCATATGATCGCCGAGCTCTTTTATGGGTTTTGATATGTTATCGGCTATTATATGGGAAGCTATGACAAAGCATAAAAATGAAAATACAATAAGCACCAAAAGTGCCTGATTGCTTGACCTTAAAGTTCCCAGCAGGCTGCGAAGAGAAGCGTAAACAAAGCACTGCTCGCCGTTTTCAAGATCAATATCCACCGGTTTAAAAACAACCATGTCATCATTTGTGATTGCGGAAAAGGTATCGCTGCCCGATTTTCCGGAATTTATTATTAAAGCGTTTGAAATTTCATTCTCTTCATCATCGTAAAAGCCTATGACAGAATAGATGATTTCTCCCTTTTCAGAGACAATAACCATATTTGTCCGGTAGGATACGGCTCTGCGCTCAACCTCTGCACGGTATAATTTCCCAAGCTCGGCTACGCTTACATTTTGCTCATCCGCCGTTTCGTAGATTTGCTCTATTGTACCGGAAAATGAGTTTAAATCGTTTATTGTTCCGGAATAAAGCATCAGCATAATGACGAAGTTGAAAAAGATAAACATTACAACGCTTATTATTGTTGTTGCTATAAGTAAGGGATTAAGGACTGTTTTTCTTAAAGTTTTCAGCTTTTTGTTCCCGTTTTTTCTCGCAATTTTTCTGAGCTGTTCAGGCTTTCTGTACTCGTTCGGCATTTTTCGTCACCCTATTCTGAAACCGAAACCACGAACAGTTTCTATTTTAACTTCCGAGCCGCAGTCGCTTAGCTTTTTTCTCAGACGCTTCATTGCGTCGTCAGTGGCTCTTGTATCCACATCGCCGTGGCCGAAATTCCAAAGCTCTTTAAGCAGCTCATCTCTCGAAACAGCCCTTGCGCTGTTGAGTGCAAGATACGCTATAAGATTAAATTCGTTGGGAGTTAAATCTACCGTTTTTCCGTCCTTTGTCACTTCCCGCCTCGCTTTATCTATCTTCAGGTCGCCGCAGTTTATAATGTCACGGTTCTCCTTATCGGGGTTCATCATCTCCATACGGCGGAAAATAGCCTGAACTCTCGCCACAAGCTCTATGGGAGAAAAGGGCTTTGCCATATAATCGTCGCAGCCCATAGTTATGCCTGCTACACGCTCCATATCAGAGCCCTTTGCAGACACTATTATTATTGGAACGCTGCTTTCCTTTCTCAGTGTTCCGCAAAGAGATAAACCGTCGGTTCCCGGCATCATAATGTCGAGAATTACAAGATCGGCAGGCTCTTTTTTAAATTTATCGTAAAGCAGATCGCCGTTTTCAAAAGAAAAAACTTTATATCCGCTTTTTTCAAGAAAAGCTTCTTCAAGATTTCTTATATTAGGATCATCTTCAGCTATATAAATAATCTTTTCCATTTTTCCTCCTGAATAAATGTTTTTTATAATCTAATTATAAATTATAGTAAATTGGTTGTAAAGAAATCATTTTGCCACAGTTTTGCCACAATTCGACCTTTGAATTGACTGAACTTAATCGGTAAAATATAAATAAACTATAAACCCGTAGCGGGGGAGAAGCTAAATGAAGATTGTTTTGGTAATTGATCAGTATGATATCGGAAACAACGGAACCACAATGTCTGCAAGAAACCTTGTAAACGCTCTGCGTGAAAGAGGCCACGAGGTAAGAATTTCAGGTATCGGAACCGAAGGACAGGATAAATATGTACTTCCGGAACTTAAGGTTCCCGTGGCTACACCAATCGCTCACAAACAGGGAATGTCTTTTGCGAAGCCCGTTGAGTCAACCCTGAGAGAAGCTTTTAAAGGAGCAGATATAGTTCACTTTTATATGCCCTTTCTCCCCTTGGCAGTTAAAGGAAAGAAAATTGCCGATGAAATGGGGATACCCACAACAGGCGCCTTTCATGTACAGCCGGAAAATATAACTTACAACTGCGGACTTGCACACTCTAAATTAGCTCCGGAATTTTTATATGAGTTTTTCAAAAAACATTTTTATGACGGGTATTCTCACCTGCACTGTCCCAGTAACTTTATTGCCGGAGAGCTTAAAAGACACGGCTACGCTGCCAAACTGCACGTTATTTCAAACGGCGTTGACAACTGCTTCACCTACTGCAAAAACGAAAAGCCCGACGAAATAAAAGATAAATTTTCAATTCTCATGGTCGGAAGGCTTTCTAACGAAAAAAGGCAGGATCTTCTCATTAAAGCCGCTCTTATGTCACGGCACAGCGACCAAATTCAGCTTTTCTTTGCCGGAAACGGACCTAAGAAAAACAAATACGTCAAAATGGGAAAAAAGCTTAAAAATCCGCCGTCATTCGGTTTTTACAGCAAGGAAGAGCTTAAACAGCTTATGTCCGTATGCGACCTTTACGTTCACCCTGCCGATGCGGAAATTGAAGCTATTTCCTGCATAGAGGCTTTTTCAAGCGGACTTGTGCCGATTATATCAAACAGCGAAAAATCGGCCACCGGAGGTTTTGCCCTTGACAGACGCAGCCTTTTCACAGCAGGCAGCGCAAAAAACCTCGCAGAAAAAATAGATTACTGGATAGAGCATCCTGAAGAGCGCAAAAAAATGGAGATAAAGTACAGCGAACACGGAAAGCAGTATTGCCTTGCCCACTGCGCAGCAATGATGGAAAAAATGTTTAACGAAGCCATAGAGGAGAGCAGAAATGGAGAACACTAACACCGTAAACACACCTGAAGAAGTAAAGCCAGACGAAGAACACGTCGTTAAAATGTGGACCCCTTACAATATTAAGGTAGATGAAAATTATAAATTTATATCTGACAATCCGGTTTTTAACGCTGTCTCCGGCGGACTTAAGGCTTTCGCTTTGCCCGCTTTGGCAGGGCTTAACAAGCTCGTCTTCAAACTCCAAATAACAGGACGTGAAAACCTCGAACCCCTTAAAGGCAAGGGCTTTATCACCGTTTGCAACCATGTAAATCTCCTTGACTGCGGAATGATAGCAACCGCCGTTGGAAGACGTGACATAACCTTTACCACTATTAAAGAAAATTTTGAAATTCCCGTTGTAAGAATACTGGTAAAACTTTTAGGCGGTATTCCCATTCCACGCTCTGCAAAGGCTATGGTAAAATTTTCCGAAGCGGTTTCACAGCTCCTTAAAGAGGGGCATGTAGTTCATTTTTACCCTGAGGCAGTTTTATTCCCCTACTATAACGGCATAAGAGGATTCAGAAGAGGAGCTTTCAGCTACGCAGTTAAAAATAACGTCCCCATTGCGCCGATGATAATAACATACCATGACCCTGAGTCAAAACTCAGGAAAAAGCCGATAGCTAAAATACATGTACTGGAACCTGTTTATCCCAACAAGGGGCTTCCCGAAAGAGAAGCGATTAAAGAAATTAAAGATAAAGTTACATTAAGTATGCAGAACGCCTTTGATAATTCAGGAAGTTTAAAAGACAACACGGCTGTTCTGGCAAAATATAAAAAATGATTACATCTCTATCCCTCCATAAAAAAACACCCGAAAAATCCCGCTCTCCGTTCAAACGGAAAGCGGGATTTTTCTCTGTCCAAAACTTATTCAAAGTTAAATAAATCTTTATTTCTTTCACGAAACACGGCAAAAATTTTCTCTACTGTTGCGAAATCCTCCACAACCTCAAAGGATACGTCTTCGTCATCCTCTCCGCAGACAAGAAGGATCAGCACCTCCTGCTTTTCGCCGCTTTCAACTCCCTCCGACACAGGAAGCAGCGCTGCGTATTCGCTGCCTTCATAGTCGATTATATCAAGAAGCTGAAAATCAATGTCGTTTCCCGATTAGGGGGTTGGGGGTATAAATGCGTCGGTTTACGTAAAGTG
>CAUDRD010000136.1 GCA_958451705.1 uncultured Oscillospiraceae bacterium | reverse complement strand
ATTCATATTTTAACCCCATGGATTCTCAGTTGCATAAGGAAGTGATTTCGGCTGGTTATAGGCGATATCCTTAACACCAAGATATTTAAATACCTCGTAAAGCGCCTTGCCGTAGTGTCCGAAAGCTACTGCGCCGTGGTGGGGATAGCGCTTCTGAATAAGCACATGGCGGTAGAAGCGTCCCATTTCGGGAATTGCAAATATACCTATGCCGCCGAAGGAACGGGTCTTAACGGGCAGCACCTCGCCCTGAGCGATATAGGAGCGAAGGTTGCCCTCGCTGTCGCACTGGAGACGATAGAAAGTGATGTCGGAAGCTGCAATATCTCCCTCAAGAGTACCTCTTGTAAAGTCGGGCTCAGAATCCTTGGGCTCCAGCAGACGGTGCTGAATAAGCTGATACTTAACGGCACAGTCACTGCACATCTTGCAGCTGGGAGTGTTGCCGCAGTGGAAGCCCATAAAGGTATCGGTAAGCTTATAGTCAAACTTTCCATTAATTTCTTCATCGTAAATGTATTTCGGTACGGAGTTGTTGATGTCAAGCAAAGTAACTGCGTCATCGGAAACACAAGCGCCGATATACTCGCTCAGGGCACCGTATATATCAACCTCGCAGGCTACGGGAATACCTTTTGCAGCAAGGCGTGAATTTACATAGCAGGGCTCAAAGCCGAAAGACTCGGGGAAAGCAGGCCAGCACTTATCGGCAAAGACAACATATTCTCTTGCACCTTTGTGCTCCTCAGCCCAGTCAAGGAGAGTCAGCTCAAACTGAGCCATTCTCTCGAGCAGATCGGGATAATAGCGTCCCTCTCCCATTTCTTTTGCCATATCATCGCAGACTTCAGGGATTCTGGGATCGTTAGCGTGAGCTTTATAGGCAACCAACAGATCGAGCTCAGAGTTTTCCTCAATCTCCACACCCAGCTCATACAGTCCCTTTATGGGAGCGTTGCAGGCGAAAAAGTCCTGGGGACGGGGTCCGAAAGTTATGATTTTAAGATTCTGTACGCCTACTATACCTCTTGCAATGGGAACAAACTCCTTAATCATTTCCGCAGCTTCTTCAGCGGTACCGACGGGATATTCAGGAATATATGCCTTTAAGTGGCGCATACCCAAATTGTAAGAGCAGTTGAGCATACCGCAGTAAGCATCGCCTCGGCCGTTAATGAGGTCTCCGTCACCTTCGGCGGCGGCAACGTACATAACGGGGCCGCTAAACTTTTGAGCAATGAGAGTTTCAGGTGTTTCGGGACCGAAGTTGCCGAGGAACACCACAAGGGCGTTGCAGCCTGCTGCCTTTACGTCATCAACAGCTGCAAGAGCATCCTTCTCGTTTTCAACGGTAATAGGACATTCATAAAGTCCCTCACCATAGGCGGCGACTATGTTCTTCCTGCGCTGATTTGACAGCTCAATGGGGAAGCAGTCTCGTGATACGGCAATAATGCCAAGTTTGATTTCTGGAATATTCATATCTTTCCTCTCCTTTATTTAAAGCAAATTTGCAATATTGGATTTTTTAATACATACCAGCCTGACCTGAAAGCAGTTAAAAAGCGGCCTCTACATCCTTTTCAGAACTACTTTTAAACCACAGACTGATAAATAATTTTTCTATGTATCGTAAAAATCAGTTTTAATTATCCGTTAAAGTTCTAAATAACTCTTTACAGGCGGGGTAAATTTTTTTGAATTTTTGATACTTTGCCTCATAACGGGCAGCTGTTTCTGCATCGGGATAAACCGTTGAGGCAATAGAAACCAGCTTCTCCGCCGCTTCAATTACGGTTTTATATTCTCCGCAGCCTACCATTGCAAGCATAGCTGCACCGTAGCCGGGTCCCTGCTCCGTTACTACGCTGTCAAGGGGAATATTAAGCACATTTGCAAGAATCTTCTGCCAAAGCTTACTTTTAGCTCCGCCGCCGCAGATATTTGAGCGTGGAATATCTATACCTATTGATTTAGCTACCTCAAAGGAATCACGAATAGCAAATGCGACGCCTTCAAGAACCGCCTGCACTAAATCGGATCTTTCCGTATTGAGGGTCATGCCTATAAAAGTGCCTCGTGCGTTGGTATCGTTAATGGGACTTCGCTCCCCCATAAGATAGGGAAGAAAATAGACGTCGCTGCGTCCCAGTTTCTCGTCTGTAATATCAGTCTGCTCCGAAGCGTAGTCTGTTGTTTTAAGGATATTCTCACAGAACCACTTGTTGCAGCTTGCCGCAGAGAGCATACAGCCCATAAGGTGATAACCTCCGTCTGCATGGGCAAAGGCATGAAGGGCGTTGTTAGGGTCAACACAGAATTTGTCGGAAGAAATAAAGATAGTTCCGGAGGTGCCAAGGCTTATATTGCAGCCGCCTTCCCCCACTGTTCCGGTTCCCACAGCCGCTGCCGCATTGTCTCCGGCTCCGGCAACGACTTTAACCTTTTCGGTGATTCCGAGAAGTAATGCCGTTTCAGGTTTAACGGTGCCGATACAGTCATAGCTTTCAAAAAGCGACGGCATTTGGCTTTCTCTTACACCGACAATTTTCAGCATCTCTTGGCTCCAGCACTTATGCTCTACATCCAGCAAAAGCATGCCGGAAGCATCGGAATAGTCGCAGGAATGTACTCCCGTGAGAAGATAATTTATGTAATCCTTAGGGAGCATTATCTTAGATATACGGGCAAAGTTCTCCGGCTCATTCTCCTTCATCCAGAGAATTTTCGGCGCCGTAAAGCCCGCAAAAGCGATATTTGCTGTTAAAGCGGAAAGCTTTTCCTTTCCGATAACACCGTTCAGGTACTCTACCTGCTTAGCTGTTCTGCCGTCGTTCCAAAGAATTGCGGGGCGGATAACATTGTCCTTATCGTCAAGCACAACGAGCCCGTGCATCTGACCGCAGCAGCCTATACCAGCAACGAGCGACGGGTTGAAACCTTCCATCAGCTCAGTCATACCCTGCTTTACCCCGTTCCACCAGTCCTCAGGGTTTTGTTCAGACCAGCCGGAGTGGGGAAAATACAGCGGATATTCTTTTGTAACGCTGTTAATAATCGCACCATTCTCATCAACGAGCATCAGCTTTACCGCTGAGGTGCCAAGATCAATGCCGATATAGTACATACTCTACTCCTTTGCCACTTTAATTCACACGCTGATCTCCTTAACGATAGTTAAACTAAAAGATAAAATATGTTCTTGATTCTAAAACAGAATTTTGCCTATGATATTGTATATTTATTTAAATTATACGTTAAATTATACTGGAATTTTGTAAGAAATACAAGTGCCGAAGGCCTTGATATAATTATAATTAATACAGATTTATGTAAGTTTTTACAAAGTACCAAACATAGCGAAAGATAGATAGATTTGCAAATAATTAAAAACCGCAAAATCAAAATTTGCTTAGTATTTCCAAGTTTTCTTTATTCATTAAGCCGCCATTTTAAGATTGACTTTAAAAATAGGTACATATCAAAAGCTGAAAGATATTGAAAATTCAGCTTTTCTATGATAAAATGAAGAATTGTGATAAACTTATATTTTGTGTGTAAGAAGAGAATTTATTAAAGGCTTTAGTATGTATTCCCCATGACATATAAGCCCAATGAAGAACTTAATTTACATGCAACCGATTTTCTTACAGCTATTTGCCAGCAAAAATATTAAAACAGCCATGAACACTGCGCCAGCCTAATATTAAAGGCGTAAAATGGGCGTAGAAAAAATTTAGAGAAAGGCAGAAAGCCAGTAAAATCAAGGCTTTCTGGATGGGTATAAGATAAAATGAAATTAGGTATCGTAGGTTTGCCCAATGTCGGCAAAAGTACCCTTTTTAACGCTATTACAAACGCCGGAGCTCAATCGGCAAACTATGCTTTCTGTACAATTGAGCCAAACGTAGGCGTTGTGGCCGTCCCCGACGAAAGGCTTGACAAGCTCACCGAAATGTATTCCCCCGACAAAACCACTCACGCTACAATCGAGTTTGTTGATATTGCCGGTCTTGTAAAAGGCGCTTCAAAGGGCGAAGGACTGGGAAACAAATTCCTCTCTCATATCCGTGAGGTTGACGCCATAATCCACGTTGTACGCTGCTTCGATAACGACGATATTATCCACGTTGAGGGCAGCGTTAACCCTGCAAGAGATATTGAAACAATTAACCTTGAGCTTATCCTTTCAGATATAGAAATGGTCGAAAGAAGAATCGACCGCTCCTCAAAGGCTATGAAGGGCGATAAATCCCTTGCCGGAGAAGTAGAGTTCCTTAAAAAGCTAAAGGCTCACCTTGAAGAAGGACTTTCAGCACGTTCTCTCGAATGTGACGAAGATGAAAAAGCTATTATGGACTCTGTAGCTCTCCTGTCTTCAAAACCTGTTATTTATGCCTGCAACATGAGCGAAGAAGACTTTATGAATAACATAGAAACCAATGAGCGTTTTAACGCCGTGCGTAAAATAGCTCAGGAAGAAGGCTCGGAGGTTCTGCCCATATGTGCAGAGCTTGAGGCTCAGATTGCTCCCCTTGAAAAAGAGGAAAAAGAGCTGTTCCTCAGCGAGCTGGGTCTTGAAAAAAGCGGCCTTGACAGACTCATTAAGAGCAGTTATCATCTTTTAGGACTTATCTCCTACCTTACCGCCGGAAAGCCGGAGGTTCGTGCCTGGACAATTAAAAACGGCACTAAAGCTCCTCAGGCTGCCGGAAAAATACATTCTGACTTTGAAAGAGGCTTTATCCGTGCCGAAGTTATCGCCTATGACGATCTTATAGAGTGCGGAAGCATGGCGGCGGCAAAGGAAAAAGGCCTTGTAAGAAGCGAAGGCAAGGAATACGTCATGAAAGACGGAGACATTGTTCTTTTCAGATTCAACGTTTGATTATTAAGGAGGATTTTTACCATGGCAGAAATTAAATATGAGATAACCGAGGAAATCGGCGTACTTTCAGAGAACCCCAAGGGCTGGACAAAGGAAATTAACCTTGTCAGCTGGAACGACAGAGCACCTAAGTTTGACCTTAGAGAATGG
>CAUDRD010000135.1 GCA_958451705.1 uncultured Oscillospiraceae bacterium | reverse complement strand
GTTTACACGGGTTAACGACGGCGTAATAAAATAAACTGTTTCGGTTACCGTTAATAAAAACGGCCATCTAATACATTGCCTTACTGTAATCGGTCAGATTGAAGGTCATTACATTCTGCCCGTACAGAATAAAACCACAAAATATGAGCATGTAATACCCCAGCTTGTGGCAATTGAGGAAAGCAATGAGATTGAAGGACTGATTATTATACTGAACACCGTCGGGGGAGATATTGAAGCCGGACTTGCCATTGCGGAGCTGATTGCAGGCATGGAAAAGCCTACCGTGTCCCTTGTCCTCGGCGGCGGTCATTCCATCGGAGTACCATTAGCCGTATCAGCAAAGAAATCCTTTATTGCTCCGTCTGCCACAATGACGATACATCCTGTAAGAATGAACGGCCTTGTTTTAGGGGTCCCCCAGACCCTTTCCTATTTTGACAAAATGCAGGAGAGGATAGTTAGGTTTGTCTGCGAAAATTCTGAAATAACTTCCGAAAAATTCAGAAGCCTTATGATGGCGACAGGTGAGCTCGTAATGGATGTGGGAACTGTTCTCGACGGTGAAGCGGCAGTTAAAGCGGGGCTTATTGATTCTTTAGGGGGCCTTTCTCAGGCACTTAACTGCCTTTATGAAATGATAGAAAAGCAAAGGGCCGAAAAGGGGGAATAATCATGCTTCACACTATTGTTTCCCTTGACGAGGTGTTTTATCAGGAGCCCGAAAACTGTGAAACAGTACCTATAGAAAATGGATACGCAATGTATTCCCTTAAAGACGGAAAGAAAGAGCTTACAAGCTTTTTTTCGACAAATCCCTATGATTATTTGGGTAAAATAGATTTAAAAGATAAAAACAACTTTTATAGGCCTTAATAGGCCTACACTACATATTTCGGAGGGAAAAGGATGGCAAAAGCAACAGGAACCAAAAGCAGAAAACCCGGCACCAAAACTGCCGGAAGAAGCGCAACCGCTAAAAAAAGCCCGTCTAAGTCTAAAAGTACTGCGGCGAAAAAGAAAAATAATATCGAAATAATTGATGAGTCAAGGCTTAAAGCCAAAAAGCAGATAACGGCAATACTTTTATTTGCGTTTTCTGTATTCTTTCTTTTTGTAACAATTATTCCCGGCGAAAGCTTCTGGCAGGTAATGAGAAACGTCATTTTCGGACTGTTCGGATACTGCGCCTTCCTTTGGCCGCTTATAATGATTTATGTGTCCGTTATGTACGCTATGGAGAAAACGGACGATAAAATAGGATTTAAGCTCTTTGAAATTACGGCGCTCATAGTTTTCATTTGCGGAGCCTTTTACATATTCAGCGGAAACTTTGACAATGTGTCAATTTGGGAGGATATAAAAGACTCTTATAAAATGGGCATTTCCCATGCAAACGGCGGAGTGTTTGGAGCTATAGTCGGCGGATTACTTATGAAGGTTTTCGGCAAAACCGGAGCCGCCATTACCGATATAATTTTGATTTTTGTCATGGTTATGCTTATAACTGGTACAACCCTTATAAAGCTTTTTAAAACTCTTTGGACTCCCGTTAAAAAAATAGAGGAGTATTCCGAGGTAAAGGCAAACGAAATGATGCCGATACGTGGTAAACGCTTTAACATCGACGTAGATTTAGGTCCTGATGATGATACAGATGTGCCTAGGAAAAGAACTGCTGACGACGATGATGAAATAACAACTATTTTTGACCAGAAAAGTAAAGCTAAAAGCAGAACAGGCGGAAAGAGAACTAAAAGAAATTCCGAAGATGAAGCAATCGCTAAAATTTTCGATATAGAGCGTGAAGAGAAAAAATACGAGAAACCTGCCGAAACCGTTTCTCAGGAAAAAACCGGCGTACAAAGCCCGGCTTCCGGAATTGACGATATTGTAAAAAAAGCGGCGCAAAAATCTGCCGCTGCTAAAACTGCTGTGCCGGCGGAAATAGCTTCCGAGATAAAAGCGCAGTCCTCCGGTAAAGACGATAGCGGCGCAAACTATAAATTCCCGCCTATTGACTGCTTGAGAAAGGGTACAAAGTTCTCTTCTTCTATTGACAGCGAGGAACTTAAACAAAATGCAAGCACCCTTGTTTCCACTCTTAAGAGTTTCGGAGTTGAAACAAAGGTTATAGATATAAGCCGAGGTCCCTCCGTTACAAGATATGAGCTTAAACCGTCGGCTGGTGTAAAAATAAGCCGTATTACAAACCTTGCCGATGATATAGCCCTTAACCTTGCCGCTTCCGGTGTGCGTATTGAAGCGCCGATTCCTAATAAAGCTGCTGTAGGTATAGAAATTCCAAATAAGCACCGTGAAGTCGTTACGGCAAGGGAAATAATCGATACAAACCAGTTTAGACTGGCAAAGAGCAAATTGAATGTTGCCCTGGGTAAGGATATAACAGGTAATGTAACCTGTGCCGACTTATCAAAAATGCCCCATCTGCTTATTGCCGGTACAACAGGTTCGGGTAAATCGGTGTGCGTTAACTCAATGATAATAAGTATCCTTTATAATGCACGTCCCGATGAAGTAAAGCTCCTTATGATAGACCCCAAAAAGGTTGAGTTCACAGTTTATAACGGCATACCGCACCTTCTTGTACCTGTTGTTACAGACCCGAGAAAGGCATCAGGCGCTCTTAACTGGGCAGTTTCCGAAATGCTCAACAGATATAAGCTCTTTTCACAGGCGAACGTAAGGGATATGAAGGGCTACAATAAGCTTTGCGAAAATACGCCTGATATGAAAAAGCTTCCCCATATTGTTATTTTTATAGATGAGCTTTCAGACCTTATGATGGCGGCTCCCAATGAAGTTGAAGATTCAATCTGCCGTTTGGCACAGATGGCCCGTGCCGCCGGTATGCATCTTGTAATAGCTACTCAGCGTCCGTCTGTTGACGTTATTACCGGACTTATTAAGGCCAACATACCAAGCCGAATAGCTCTTACGGTTTCTTCACAGATAGACTCTCGTACGATTCTTGACTCTGCGGGAGCGGAAAAGCTTTTAGGTAACGGCGATATGCTCTTTAATCCCATAGGTGCTGCAAAGCCTATACGTGTTCAGGGCTGTTTCCTTACTGACGAAGAGGTAGAATCTGTTGTTGACTTTATTAAGTCTCAGGAGTCTGCTAATTACGACGAAGAGATAAACGAAGAAATTGAGCGTCAGGCTGCTGCGGATACAAGTAAGAAAAAAGGCGGTTCTTCCGACTTTACCGACGGCGGTGAAGAAGAGGATGAAATGCTTTCCAAAGCCATTGAAGTGGTGGTAGAGGCGCAGATGGCGTCTACAACTCTTCTTCAGAGAAAGCTTCGCCTTGGCTATGCCCGTGCTGCAAGGCTTGTAGATACCCTTGAAGAAAGGGGTATTGTCGGACCCTTTGAGGGAAGCAAGCCCAGAAAGGTGCTTATGACAAAACAGCAGTGGATGGAGATGAACGCTCTCGCTTCCGACAACCAGAATACATCGGAGGAATAAACATGAATTCATTTTTACCAATAACAAGAGCCGAAATGGAGGCAAGAGGCTGGGAAGACGTGGATTTTGTCTATGTTTCAGGAGACGCATATGTGGATCATCCCAGCTTTGGAGCGGCGATTATAACCCGTGTTCTTGAAAATGAAGGTTTCCGAGTCGGATTTTTATCCCAGCCGGATTATAGAAATGCTCAGTCCTTTAAAGAGTTCGGAAAGCCGAAACTTGGATTTTTTGTCTCCTCCGGCAATATAGACTCTATGGTTGCCCATTATACGGCGGCAAAAAAGCACAGAAGCGACGATGCCTATACTCCCGGCGGAAAAGCGGGAAAACGTCCCGACAGAGCGGTGATAGTTTACTGTAATCGAATAAGAGAGGCTTACGGAGATGTCCCCATAATTATAGGCGGACTTGAAGCTTCACTCAGACGCTTTGCTCACTATGACTACTGGGATGACCGTATACGCAGTTCCATTCTATTTGACTCCGGCGCCGATTTGCTGGTTTACGGAATGGGAGAAAACCAGACAATTGAAATAGCCAACCGTTTGAGAAACGGTGAGAATATTGATGAAATACATGATGTAAAGGGAACCTGCTACAGCTGTCCTGTTTCCGAAACTCCACTTTACGGCGCAGAGTGTCCCTCCCTTGAAAACGTTATTAACAGCAAGAGAGAATACGCTATTTCCTGCCGTATACAGCAGGACGAGCAGGACCACATAAGAGGCAAGCTTATTAAGCAGAGACATGGAAAGAGAATGCTTGTGCAGAATCCGCCCATGCCGCCTCTTACAACCGAAGAACTGGATAAGGTTTATGCTCTGCCTTATATGAGAGCGTGGCACCCTTCCTATGACGAATTAGGTGGAGTGCCGGGGCTTTCCGAAGTTAAGTTTTCCATAACCCATAACAGAGGGTGTTTCGGAGCCTGCAATTTCTGTTCAATCGCTTTTCATCAGGGACGTTATGTCACTACAAGAAGCAGAGAGTCCATAATTGCAGAAGCGGAAAAGCTTACAAAGCTTCCCGATTTCAAGGGATATATCCATGACATCGGCGGACCCACCGCAAACTTTAGAAGACCTTCCTGTGATATTCAGGAAAACAAGGGACTCTGCAAGGGCAAAAAGTGTCTTGCCCCAAAGCCATGTCCGCAGCTTAAGGTTGACCACAGCGAATATCTTTCCATACTCCGTCAGGTCCGTGAATTGCCGAAGGTCAAAAAAGTGTTTATCCGTTCAGGTATCCGTTACGATTATCTTTTGGAGGATAAGGACGACACCTTTTTCCGAGAGCTCGTTAAGTATCATGTAAGCGGACAGCTTAAGGTAGCGCCGGAGCATTGTTCCGCAGCGGTTCTGGACAAAATGGGCAAGCCTCATATCGAGGCCTATATTGAGTTTTCAAAAAAATACTTTCGTCTCTGCGGCGAAAGCGAAAAGGAGCAGTATCTTGTTCCATATCTTATGTCCTCTCATCCGGGAAGCACTTTAAAGGATGCGGTAGAACTGGCATTGTTTCTTAAAAAGCTTAAAATACGTCCGGAGCAGGTACAGGATTTT
>CAUDRD010000134.1 GCA_958451705.1 uncultured Oscillospiraceae bacterium | reverse complement strand
TTGCACCACCTACACGGCGTGCCTTAACCTCAAGTACGGGCATTACGTTTTCCATAGCTGCCTCGAAAACTTCGAGGGGCTCTTTGCCTGTCTTCTCTCTGATTATATCAAAAGCATCGTAAACGATCTTCTGGGCAACGCCCTTCTTACCGTCATACATAACGCTGTTGATAAGACGAGTGACAAGCTTTGAATTGTAAAGCGGATCCGGCAAAACATCACGTTTTGCGATCTGGCCTCTTCTTGGCACTTCGCTTCCCTCCTTCATAATAATGATATCATAGGTACTCGAGTGACAAAATTCCCGTGGCGCCAATGATGAGGCGATAATAATATATATTAACCTCAGCATTGGTTGAGCTTTCCGCTCAGCCTGCAAGAAGATTCTGTCGTTTCATTTTCCGGTTTACCGGATTACTTTTTAGCTGCCTTAGGACGCTTTGCACCGTACTTTGAACGGGCCTGCATTCTTCCGTTAACACCCTGAGTATCAAGTGTACCGCGGATGATATGGTAACGAACACCGGGAAGGTCCTTAACACGGCCGCCACGGATAAGAACAACGCTGTGCTCCTGAAGGTTGTGTCCTACGCCGGGGATATAGGCGGAAACCTCGATATCGTTGGTAAGACGAACTCTGGCAATCTTTCTAAGAGCTGAGTTAGGCTTCTTAGGAGTAGCTGTCTTAACGGCTGTGCAAACGCCACGCTTTTGAGGAGAGTCGTTATCTGTAAGAATGTTCTTCTTTGAGTTAAGACCCTTTAAAAGAGCGGGAGCCTTAGCCTTTTTCTCAAGGGATTTTCTTCCGTTGCGAACAAGCTGGTTAAAGGTTGGCAAATCTACTGCACCTCCTTGCACTGAATATATATGTGCAGGGGGCATAAAGCCCCCTTGTCACCGTTTTAAAATTTGCTATGGGCAAAATATAGAAAATATACCCACACAATTGGTTATTTTAACATAAGTGCTTTTGGTTGTCAACACACCTTAACACTGTTTTGTTATTATTTTTACGCCTGCTCAGCAGTCTCTTCCGCTGTTTCAACAGGTTTGATTTCTACCTTGCTGTAGCAGTCCATTCCTGTACCGGAAGGAAGAAGCTTACCGATAATGACGTTCTCCTTAAGTCCGAGAAGGGGATCTGTCTTTCCTTTGATTGCTGCATCGGTAAGAACTCTTGTGGTCTCCTGGAAGGATGCCGCTGAAAGGAAGGAGTCCGTTGCAAGAGAAGCCTTTGTGATACCGAGAAGAACAGGTGTTCCTGTTGCCTCTTTGAGATCCTCTCCGGTCTCCTGAGCTCTCTTTCTGATTTCCTCGTTCTTTGTGATGAACTCGTACTTTTCAACTGTTGAACCGGGAAGCATATCTGTATCGCCGGGCTCTACAACCTTATACTTCTTCATCATCTGACGGACGATAACCTCGATGTGCTTATCGTTGATATCAACACCCTGCATACGGTAAACACGCTGAACCTCACGGATAAGGTAATCGTGAACAGCATCTGTGCCTTTGATTGCAAGAATATCGTGGGGGTTAGCTGAACCTTCTGTAAGCATATCGCCCTTATTTACATAAGCGCCGTCACGGATGTTCTCCTTAAGACGTGCATCGTAGGGAATAAGGTAACTTCTCTGGTCGCCGTTTTCGTTATCTGTAATGACAACATGGGGGTTACCCTTAACCTCTTCGATTGATACAACACCGGAAATCTCAGAGAGGATTGCAAGGTGCTTGGGCTTTCTGCCCTCGAAAAGTTCCTCAACACGGGGAAGACCCTGTGTAATATCGGCAGCAGATGTAACACCGCCGGTGTGGAAGGTTCTCATTGTAAGCTGTGTACCGGGCTCACCGATTGACTGAGCAGCGATAATACCGACTGCTTCACCTACCGTTACAGGATCGCCTGTTGCAAGGTTTGAGCCGTAGCACTTGATACATACGCCATGTTCTGCACGGCAGGTAAGAAGTGAGCGAATCTTGATTCTCTCAACACCGCTTGCCACAATACGCTCTGCATCGGCGTCGGTCATCATGCGGTCTTTGCTCATAATGAGCTCGCCTGTCTCTTTATCATAAAGGTCCTCAAGGAGATAACGTCCCTTAAGACGCTCAGCAAGACCTTCAATAAGCTCCTTGCCGTCACGGATATCATAAACGTCGATACCCTCGTGGCATCCGCAGTCCTCCTCACGGATGATAACATCCTGAGAAACGTCAACAAGACGGCGGGTAAGGTAACCGGAGTCAGCGGTACGAAGAGCGGTATCAGCAAGTCCTTTACGGGCACCACGTGAAGAGATGAAGTATTCGAGAACATTAAGTCCTTCACGGTAGTTAGCACGAATTGGAACTTCAATTGTCTTACCTGCTGTATTTGCGATAAGTCCGCGCATACCGGCAAGCTGACGAAGCTGTGACTCAGAACCACGGGCACCGGAGTCAACCATCATGTAGATGGGGTTGTAATGGTCAAGGTTTGCAGTAAGCTCTGAAGAAACTTTCTTTGTGCAGTCTTCCCACACTTTGATAACGTTTCTTGAACGTTCCTCGTTGCTGTATCTACCTTTGAGGTAGTAGTGGTTGATCTTATCGACCTCAGCCTCAGCCTCAGCAAGGAATTCCTTTTTCTTCGGCGGGATTGTAGCGTCGCAGACAGCAACGGTAATACCGCTTCGGGTTGAGTACTGGCAGCCCTGAGCCTTAATCTTATCAAGAACGCCTGCGGTTACGGCTGTGCCGTGAACCTTTATGCACTTGTCAATGATCTTACCAAGCATCTTTTTGCTGACAAGGAAATCAGCTTCCAGCTTGAACATATTCTCAGGAATGCTGCGGTCAACAAAGCCCAGGTCCTGAGGAATAGGATTGTTGAATATAACACGGCCGAGAGTGGTTTCGATTATCTGAGAAACCTCTTCTCCGTCGATAACCTTGCTCATTCTTATCTTTACAAGAGCGTGAAGTCCCAGGCAGCCCTCGTCGTAAGCCATGATAGCTTCTTCAACGTTTCTGAACGCCTTGCCCTCGCCGGGTTCACCGGGCTTAATGAGAGTAAGGTAATATGAGCCGAGAACCATATCCTGAGTGGGAACGGCAACAGGCTTTCCGTCTGAAGGCTTGAGAAGGTTGTTAGCGGCAAGCATAAGGAAACGAGCCTCTGCCTGTGCCTCTGCTGAAAGAGGTACGTGAACAGCCATCTGGTCGCCGTCGAAGTCGGCGTTAAAAGCGGTACATACAAGGGGATGAAGCTTAATAGCTCTGCCCTCTACAAGTACCGGCTCGAAAGCCTGAATACCAAGTCTATGAAGAGTAGGAGCACGGTTGAGCATTACGGGATGGTCTTTGATAACTATTTCGAGAGCGTCCCAAACCTCGTTCTTTGCACGCTCAACCATCTTTCTTGCAGACTTAATGTTTCCTGCTGCGCCTGTTTCAACAAGACGCTTCATGACAAAGGGCTTAAACAGCTCCAGAGCCATCTCTTTGGGAAGACCGCACTGGTACATTTTAAGCTCGGGTCCTACAACGATAACGGAACGTCCTGAGTAGTCAACACGTTTACCCAAAAGGTTCTGACGGAAACGTCCCTGCTTACCTTTAAGCATATCGGAAAGAGATTTAAGAGGTCTGTTGTTGGGTCCTGTTACGGGACGGCCTCTTCTGCCGTTGTCGATAAGGGCGTCAACTGCCTCCTGAAGCATTCTCTTTTCGTTTCTTACGATAATATCGGGAGCTCCAAGCTCAAGAAGTCTCTTAAGACGGTTATTTCTATTAATGACCCTTCTGTAAAGGTCGTTAAGGTCAGAAGTTGCAAAGCGTCCGCCGTCCAGCTGAACCATGGGACGGATATCGGGGGGAATAACGGGAAGACAGTCAAGGATCATCCATTCCGGTTTGTTGCCGGACTGTCTGAATGCCTCCACAACTTCAAGACGCTTTAAGATTCTTACCTTCTTCTGTCCGCTTGCATTTTCAAGCTCCTCACGAAGCTCTTCTGCAAGAGCGTCTACGTCAATCTGTGAAAGAAGCTCTTTGATAGCCTCCGCACCCATTCCGGCACGGAAGGAATCCTCATACTTCTCTCTCATATCAGCGTAGTCTTTATCGTTGAGTATCTGAAGACGCTGAAGCGGTGTGTCACCGGGATCTGTGACAATGTAAAGGGCAAAATAGAGAACCTTTTCAAGGTCACGGGGAGAAATGTCAAGCATAAGTCCCATGCGTGAGGGAATACCCTTAAAATACCAGATATGGGAAACGGGAGCTGCAAGCTCAATGTGACCCATTCTCTCACGGCGAACCTTTGCCTTTGTTATCTCAACGCCGCAGCGTTCGCAGACCTTGCCCTTAAAGCGGATGCGTTTATACTTTCCGCAGTGGCACTCCCAGTCCTTAGTGGGTCCGAAAATCCTTTCGCAGAAAAGACCGTCCCTTTCAGGCTTAAGTGTGCGGTAATTTATGGTTTCGGGCTTCTTTACTTCACCGTAAGACCATTCTCTGATCTGTTCAGGTGAAGCAAGACCGATTTTAATTGACTCAAATGTGATGTTTTCCATGTAACCGACCCCTTCTTTCAATCGTTAATGCGTTTCATTTAATTAAAAGGTGTCTTCGTCAAATCCGTCGTCACCGAAAAGCTCTTCTTCGTTGAAGTCTTCAAGAGCGTCGAAATCAACCTCTGTGGGTTCTTCTTCCTCTTCGGCAGTTTCAATGCCGTAGCCTTCGGCATCCTCGGCGTCGTTGACCTGAGAGAATGCAGAGTCATCGCTCATAACGTAGCCGATGTCGTCGCCGTCAAAGTTTTGCTTAAGGTCAATTTCCTGGTTGTCCTTATCGAGAACTCTTACGTCAAGTCCAAGGGACTGGAGCTCTTTAATAAGAACCTTGAAGGACTCTGGAATTCCGGGCTTAGGTACGTTCTGACCCTTGACGATTGCCTCGTAGGTCTTTACACGGCCCACAATATCGTCGGATTTAACTGTAAGGATTTCCTGAAGAGTATAGGCAGCGCCGTAAGCTTCAAGAGCCCAAACTTCCATTTCACCGAAACGCTGTCCGCCGAACTGA
>CAUDRD010000133.1 GCA_958451705.1 uncultured Oscillospiraceae bacterium | reverse complement strand
GCATATGCATATATGTTTATAGACGCTTTAGCAAGAGCCGCAGTAAAACACGGCATGAATAAAAAGGTTGCTCTGGAAATTTCGGCTCAGGCCGTTTTAGGCAGCGCAAAGCTTATTCTTGAAAGCGGAGAACATCCGTGGGAATTAATCGACCAGGTATGCTCTCCCGGAGGCACAACTATTGAGGGACTTGCAGCCCTTCAGGATTGCGGCCTTGATTCGGCAGTACGCAAAGCAGTAGACGCCGCAGTAGATAAAGACTCCAAAATCTAAACTTAACTTTATTAAAAAGAAACGCTTTATTCGGTAAAAATCAAGCCGACTAAAGCGTTTTTTTGTATTGTCTGTATTTTATAGCAAAAGCGGCGGTGTCGAAACCGCCGCTTTATTTAAAAATTTATACTTTGGAATTAAAGAGCAGGTTTTGAAATCTTCTTAACGAGTCTTTCAATCTTGCTGTCCTTTGTTACAGCCTTGTTTGCGTCCTGACCCTTGAGCTCTTCGTAGTAAGAATTAAACTTCTCTGTTGCAAGAGTTGATTTAATATTTGTCTTCCAAAGGGGCTCATCGTTCTTTTCTACAAAGTACATAATATGTGCGCCGTACTCAGTCTGAATAACGCCGGAATCTCCTGGCTTTCTTGAAGCGTCAAAACACCATTTTTCAAAAGCAGCAACCGTCTGTCCCTTCGCGACATTTTCTATAAGTCCGCCGTTGGAAGCAGATGAATCAGCTGAATCTGTCTTTGCAAGCTCGCTGAAAGAAGCTTCTGTGGCATCACCGTTTTTCCAGGTATTATAAAGCTCCTGAGCCTTTGCATTTATCTCTGCCTTCTGCTCGTCTGTTGCGCCGTCCTCATACTGAAGGAGGATATGTCTTACGTCAACTGTTTTGCTTTCGTCTCTGTAACGTGCATTTGTAAGAAGTACAACATAAGCGGCGGTGTCGGTTGTTATAACAGTTTTATCACCGTCTTTTCGGTCGGTGCTGAAGGCCCACTTGGTAACCTCTTCAGAAGAAGTGCTGGTGAGGTTTTCCTGAGAAAGAGCATTGAAAACAGTTGCAGAAGCTTCTGCGTATTTCTCTTTTTCATCTTCAGTTGCATATTCCTGAGCATATTTTACAAAGCTGTCGTTATCTTTAACTTTTGCAAGCATCTCCTCTGCCTTTGCCTTAGCATCGTCAGCAGTTACAGGTGTTTTAGCATCCGCATTTATGGCAATGGGGAATACCGCTATATTAACAACATCGTAATCGTCTTTGTGCTCATTATAGTAACTGTTAATTTCGTCATCGGTAAGAGCGCTTGAGAACTCATCCTGCTTAGCTTCAGATACCTTTTTAGCAAGAGCTTCCTGCTCTGCCATTTCTCTGAAAAACTTCTCGTTAACGCCTGAACCGTAGTTGTTACGGAAATATACGTTAAGTGATACGCCTTTGCCATCATCATTGTTAGCTACGTTTGTACGAAGCTCTTCGATATTACTGTCGATCTCTTTAAGGTCATCTTCATCAAGAGAAATGCCAAGAGACTCAGCCTGAGCGCAAAGTGTCTTTATCTGAGTAATATTATCCTCAGTAGTTTTGCGGAAATAATCAGCCCAAGTGGGTTTGCTTCCGTCATCTTTAGCTTCCATATCTGAGCCGGTATACTCCTGATCTTCGGGAGATTTTGTGTAATCAAAGCCAAGATTAAAGCCGTACTGCTGCTGAATGTAGTATGACTGCTGATAGGTGGACAGATAAAGCTGGCGGTAATAGTATGTATACTCCGCAGCCGAGACCTTCTGTGTACCGACTGTCATTACTGTATCAAGTCTTTGGGGAATACCCAAAAAGCTTATAAGCCATGCAACAAGTACAACAGCAAGAACGGCTATAACACCGATTGCAATTTTCTTATCTGTTTTGTCTGAAGCGGCATTTGTGCCCACCGAAAGGGAACCGCTCTTTTTGCCTTTAGAAGCCTTGGCAATTCTTGCTTTACGTTCTTCACGGTAAAGCTCAGCCTTAGACTTTTGTTCCTTTGCCATTGGTTTACATCATCCTTTTCAAAATGGTTGAGACAAACGTCTCATCTTTCTTGTCTTTATGCTGCCCTTAAAGAGCAACGGATAGTAATATTTTATACTAACATGAGGGATTATTCAAGATTATTTTTTGCAATATCCTATAAAAAAGCCACCAATATACTTATTTTACATATTATTCACAAATCTTTATTCCAAATATTTACGCTCACGGCCTCAGACTGTAACAATCATTTCCTTTTATGATGCTAATTAATTATATTCACGCTTTCCGTGAGTGTTAAAATAATGCGTTATATTTTTTAGCTACTGCAAGTTCCCACATTTGATTTTAATCCTCTCTATATTTTGAAACAAAATTTACAGGATGTAAAGGCGTTATACTTTTCTAATAGATTTTAATATTATCATACATACCTTAATTTTGCCTTAAAATCATCCTGTTTTTTCTAAGTGTAAAGCTGTTCACACTTACTTTAAAGCATGCAATATTTTTCTTTGAATCAAAAAAGCGCAGTCCTTTCGGACTGCGCCTTGCAAATTTACTTTTACAATTATTCTTTTACAAGTTCTTTTACGCTGGTTGCAAGACCTGCCAGAGAAGCGATGTCTGAGGGAATAATAATCTTTGTTGACTGACCATCTGCTGCTTTTTCAAAGGATTCGAGACTTCTGAGTGCAATAACCTTATCCTCAGGTTTAGCTTCATTAAGAAGTTTAATACCCTCTGCCTGAGCCTTCTGAACAGCGATGATAGCCTGTGCCTCACCTTCAGCTTCACGGATTTTTGCTTCCTTAACAGCTTCAGCGTGAAGAATAGCAGCCTGCTTTTCACCTTCAGCGGCAAGAATCTGGGATTCTTTCTGTCCCTGTGCAACAAGGATTTTACTTTCTCGTTCACCCTCAGCACGAAGGATGGCTTCACGGCGCTGACGTTCTGCCTTCATCTGTTTTTCCATAGCATCCTGAATTTCAGGAGGCGGAAGAATGTTTTTAAGCTCAACACGGTTAACCTTTATGCCCCAGGGATCTGTTGCTTCGTCAAGAATTACTCTGATTTTGCTGTTGATTGTATCTCTTGAGGTAAGAGTATGGTCAAGCTCAAGTTCACCGATGATATTACGCAAAGTTGTCGCAGTAAGATTTTCGATTGCGGAAATAGGGCTTTCAACACCGTAAGCGTAGAGCTTAGGGTCTGTAATCTGGAAAAACACAACCGTATCAATCTGCATTGTTACGTTATCCTTTGTAATAACCGGCTGAGGAGCGAAATCTACAACCTGCTCTTTAAGGGAAACTATTTTTGCAACACGCTCAATAAGGGGGATTTTTACATGCATACCTGTCTGCCAGGTTGCCTGATACGCTCCGAGGCGTTCAACAACATAAGCTCTTGACTGAGGTACGATTTTAATATTCGCTACAATAAGGGCTATTAAGAGTGCTAATACGATTACAATTGGAATCCACCACATAAATTTGTCCTCCTGTAAATTCAAGTCCACTCAACGGACTTTTATTTTCCCCGCCATATAAAAGCGGGACTTTTGTGGATATGCATTTTACGGAGAAATCTTATTTCTCATTTTTTTAATTTTCTTCCTCCGTTTTGAGCTACTCTGAAATCAGTTGTTCACGCTGCCTGACGCCACAGCGGAAACGGCAGCCGGCTCAACTATCAGTTTAACTCCCTCTATGGAAAGAATTTTTACCTGCTCACCTTTGGGAACAATCCGTTCGTCCGAAGAGCGTGCAGTCCAGACAGCGCCTTTTACATTAACCTGACCTTTACCGGCGATATTGTCAATTTCTTCAATAACCACCGCCGTTTGACCTATACACCTGTCTGCATTAGTAGGCTGAATGTTCTTTGAGCTTATCTTTTTTACAATGGGCTTTGTTATAATAAGACAGACAATTGAAACAGCAAAGAATACTGTTATTTGCCAGCCTGTTCCCGCCCCGCACAAGTTTGCTATAAGAGCACCCAGGGCACCTAAGGCAAACCAGATGCTTACCAGCTGAACCGTCGCCGCTTCAAGAACTATAAAGACTACCATAAGAGCTATCCATAAGTAAACCATTTTGCCACCTCCTTTTTCAGATTGGCATAATTATATCATTCTTTTATTAAAAAAGCAATAGATTTTTGTGCAATCTATGTTATATACAAAGTAAATATTGTCCATTTTTATAAAATCTGTATAAAAATTATACCTTTCATCACTACTAATACCAATTATCTTCGATTTTGCTTGTTTTCGGCTGATTTCCGTCGATTTTTATTATATTATGCTTTTTTAAATCCGCCGCATTCATTCCCGCTTTTCCTGGGAATATGCTTCAATTTATAAATGTAACTATAATATTAATCTCATAAAATATAATTTCAGAAATATACAGATAATTTTTTATTATAATTAATTGCTTGTTTTAATTCCCATAGCTATTCCCTCACCGAGATTGCGAATCTGTTTGAATCCGTATTTTTTATAAAAGCTGCGACCCTTTTTGTTATCGGCTCCTACAACAAGCATTACTCCGCCGATTTTTTCGCTTTTCAGCTTTTTACGCAATGTATCCACAAGCTGTGTTCCTATTCCCATACGCTGATAACCGTCTAAAATATCTATATGCATGTGGGCGGGAAAATCCGGCATAAATCTTCCGCTGATTTTAGACTCAAAAAACGCTGCTGCGCCTTTGATGAAGCTAAATAAAAATATCTCCTTAATGTATTTTTTAAAATCCCTTTTATATTCTTCATAGCTTGGAGCACACAGAATATAACCCACCGCTGTGTCATTTTCATCTGCTGCCACAAAACAGTATTCGGAGCAGCAGTCAATATAATAGTCGCAGTACATTTTAAGAATATATCTTCTTCCCTTTTCAGTCTTAACTGCATTTTCGGGAGCAGTTTTAATACATATCTCTCTTACCTTTTCTCTGTCTTTTTCCTCAAAGGCTCTGATTTTTATCATGCTCTCACCTCTTGCTTAATTGTAACATGAAAGCGGGTATAAAAAAACCGTCTGCCGGGATAGTCCCACAGACGGTTAAAAAATTATTTTTCTTTTTTATAGCGGGGAATT
>CAUDRD010000132.1 GCA_958451705.1 uncultured Oscillospiraceae bacterium | reverse complement strand
CTTGCCCTTTCAGATACCAAATCACCCCAGGGAGTTTTCTGCCTTTGCAGAAAGAAGGAACGCAGCGTTTCTGAGATTGATTATAAGGGCTGCTATATAGCCCTCGACAATCTTCAGGACCCGTCCAATTTGGGCGCTGTGGCAAGAACGGCGGAGGCTCTGGGAATAGACGGCCTTATTGTCAGCGGCGGATGCGATATTTACAGCCCTAAGGCTCAGCGTGCGGCAATGGGTGCTCTTATAAGAATAAATGTCATTGAAATTTCGTCTCTTCCCGAGTTTATAAATCACTGCCGTAACAAGGGTATGAAGACCTACGCTTCAACTCCCATGAACGACTCTGTAAAAATCAATGAAGGTGACTTTTCCGGCGGAGTTATCTGCGTTATAGGAAACGAGGGCGCCGGAGTCAGCGAAGAGGTGTTTGCCGCCTGTGAAAATAAAATCACAATTCCCATGGCGGGCAGAGCTGAGTCCCTAAACGCCTCTGCGGCGGCCTCTATAATAATGTGGGAGCTTGTAAAGGGGAGAAAATAAGATGAATGAGGAACTTTACTGGATATGGATACAGTGCGCTTTAGGGGCAGGGGCAAAGCTCAGTGAAATAATCAGCGCCTTTGGTACTATGAGCCAGCTTTACGTTGCAACTCCCGATGATCGCAGAGAAAGCGGAGTTTTTACAAGAAATCAGATTAAAAAAATCGAAACCACTCCCCTTGAAAAAGCGGCGGAAATTGAAATTATGTGCCGTAATAACGGCTGGCATATAATCACCCCCGAAAGCGAAAACTATCCAAAAGCTTTTCGTGAGCTGGATGATTTTCCCGCAGCCCTTTATGTTGACGGGGACCAGTCGGTGCTTTCCTGTCCTGCGGCTGTGGGTATGGTCGGCACAAGAAAAGCTTCAAGTTATGCAATTGATATTGCTCACAGGCTTTCTGCGGAACTTGCTGCGGCGGGAATTACTGTTGTAAGCGGCGGAGCTTTAGGCGTTGACTCAGCCTGCCATAACGGGGCAATGATAGTAGACGGAAAAACCGTTGCCTTTATGGGCTGCGGCCTCGGTACAGATTACCTGAGACAGAACGAACCTCTCAGAAGAGCCGTTTCCCGCCACGGAGCGGTTGTCTCTGAGTTTCCTCCCTTTTTCGCTGCATCGTCAAGAACTTTTCCTATAAGAAACAGACTTATTTCCGGTATGAGCCGATGCGTCATAGTTATAGAGGCCGGTGAAAGAAGCGGCTCCCTTGTAACTGCACGTCTTGCGGCGGAACAGGGAAGACTTGTTTTTGCAGTTCCCGGCGATGTGCTCAGCTCAAGCTATCTCGGAACAAATAAACTTATAGAACAGGGAGCAAAACCCCTATTTACAGCCAACGAGATAATAAGTATATATGAAATGTATTATCCTGAGCTTATAGAGAACGATGGGGAAGAAATTCCCATAAGCAAATGCCGTAAATTTATAGGAGCGGTAAAGAAAATAGATGAGAAGAACGAAAAGGGGTACTTGAATAATTTCGGAAAATCATATACTATAAAGGATAAAGCAGATTTTTCCCCGGATACCGAAAAGGTTTTTACTCGAAAAAACGAAGAAGAAAAAGAAAATTTTGTTTCGGCTGAAAAGCCTGAGCCTCCCGAGGGACTGAGCGTTATCGGAGCAAAAGTTTATTCTGCTCTTGACAGTAAAGGCAAATCTGCCGACGAAATAGCTTTGGAGCTTAAAGAGAGCTACACCGCAGTTATCACTGCTCTTACGGAACTTGAACTTTCCGGTGCGGCACAGTGTATAAGCGGCAAACGCTATATATTTTCAATAAATGAATAAATGGGATGATTAGAATATGTCTAAACTTGTAATTGTTGAGTCGCCGGCAAAGGCCAAGAACATAAAAAAATATCTCGGTAAAGGTTATGAGGTTACCGCATCAATGGGCCATGTAAGAGATCTTCCTGCCGCAAGGCTCAGCGTTGATATAGAGAATGACTTTGCACCTAAATACGCAATTATAAAGGGCAAGGAGAAGTTTGTAAAAGAGCTTAAAAAGACTGCCGCTGAAAGCGACGCAGTTTATCTTGCAACGGACCCTGACCGTGAGGGAGAGGCAATTTCATGGCACCTTGCCACAATTTTAGGTCTTAATCCTGACGATGCAAACAGGGTTACCTTTAATGAAATCACAAAAACAGGCGTTACAAACGGAATGGAGCACCCGAGAGCCATTGATATCGACCTTGTCAACGCTCAGCAGGCAAGACGTATACTCGACAGGCTTGTGGGTTATAAGCTCAGCCCCTTTGTTTCTCAGAAAATAAGAAGAGGACTTTCCGCAGGACGTGTTCAGAGCGTTGCGGTGCGTCTTATTGTAGATAGGGAAAACGAGATAAGAGCCTTTGTGCCTGAGGAATACTGGAGCCTTGACGCAAAGTTTACGGCCCCCTCTTCAAGAAGAACCTTTATGGCTTCCTTTTACGGGGACGAAACCGGAAAGGTGAAGATAACCTCAAAGGAACAGGCTGATAAATATTTAAGCCGTCTTGAAGGCGCCAAATATACCGTTTCAAACGTTAAAAAGGGTACAAGAAAGAGAAATCCCGCTCCTCCCTTTATAACCTCAACTTTGCAGCAGGAGGCTTCCCGACGTTTGGGCTTCCAGGCTAAACGTACAATGAAAGTGGCTCAGGAGCTTTATGAAGGCGTTGACGTTGCCGGTTACGGTTCAATGGGTCTTATAACCTACATGAGAACCGACTCCCTTCGTATTTCGGAAGAGGCAAGAAGTCAGGGCTGTGTATATATTGAGGAAACTTTCGGCAAGAACTACCTTCCCGAAAAGCCCGTTTATTTTAAATCCCGTGCAAACGCTCAGGACGGACACGAGGCGATACGCCCCACGGTTCCCTCTCTTACTCCCGAACAGGCAAAGGCGAGCCTTACCTCCGACCAGTATAAAATTTATAACCTTGTATGGAAAAGATTTATGGCAAGCCTTATGGCTCCCTGTATTCAGAACACCGTAAAAGCGGAAATTGAGGCAAACTCATGCTTTTTCTCCGCCAGCGGATATACAGTTAAATTTGACGGCTATACCGTTTTGTATGATGACAGACAGGATGAAGAGGACGGCGGAAAGCTCCCTGAGCTTCAAAAGGGAGATGTGCTAAAGCTCAAAGATTTAGCGGGCAATCAGCACTTTACCCAGCCTCCCGCAAGATATACCGAAGCTTCTCTTATTAAAGCTCTGGAAGAAAACGGAATCGGCCGACCCAGTACCTACGCTTCCATAATCACCACTATTGTAAGCCGTGAGTATGTAAAGCGTGAGGGCAAGCAGCTTCGTCCCACAGAGCTTGGCGAAGCCATGACGAAGCTTTTGGAGGACAAATTCCCGAAGATAGTCAACGTAAAATTCACCGCCGAAATGGAAAGCTCTCTGGACGAAGTAGGTGAGGGTAAAGAAGATTATATTGCAATTCTCCACAAATTCTACGATGATTTTGAAAAGACTCTCAAAAAGGCGAAAGCCGATATGGAGGGCGTAAAAATACAGCTTGAAGAGGATCAGACCGATATTCCCTGTGAGCTTTGCGGCAGAAACATGGTGGTAAAGGTGGGCAGATACGGTAAATTCCTCGCCTGTCCCGGATATCCCGAATGTAAAAACACAAAACCTCTTGTTTTTGAAACGGGAGCTAAATGTCCCGTATGCGGCGGCAACGTTATTCAGAAAAAGACAAAGAGAGGCTATGTTTTTTACGGATGCAGCAACTATCCTAACTGTAACTTTATGACCTGGGATGAACCTACAGGGGAAAACTGTCCCCAGTGCGGCAAATCTCTCTTTAAAAAGAGAGGCGGAATTATCCACTGCCTGAGCGAAGGCTGCGGATACTCCAAAACCGTTTCAAGAAGAAAGAAGAGCGCCGAAAAGACGGAGGAAAAAGAATGAACAGCGCAGTTGTCATAGGCGGCGGTCTTGCCGGATGTGAAGCTGCAAAGCAGCTTGCAAAACGTGGGATAAAAGTAAAGCTTTATGAAATGAAGCCGAAAAAATATTCTCCCGCACATAAAATGGAGGGACTTGCGGAGCTGGTGTGCTCAAACTCCCTTAAAGCCGCAAGGCTGGAATCTGCGGCAGGGCTTTTAAAAGAGGAAATGCGCCGTTTCGGTTCTGTGTGTATGGAGGCAGCCGATATGTGCAGCGTAGCTGCGGGAGGAGCTCTCGCTGTTGACAGAGATGAATTTTCGAGAATAATAACCGAAAAAATCACCTCCGACCCACTTATTGAGGTTATCCATGAAGAGGCAACTGAAATCCCCAAAGAGGGCGTAGTGGTTGTAGCGGCAGGACCTCTTGCCTCCGATTCACTGGCAGAGGATATAAAAAAATACTGCGGCGAAGGGCTCAGCTTTTTTGATGCGGCAGCGCCTATTGTCACCGCTGCAAGCGTAGATATGGAAAGTGCATTTACCCAGTCGAGATACGACAGAGGCGGCGACGACTATATAAACTGCCCCATGAATAAAGAGGAATATGAAAACTTCTACAATGAGCTTATAAACGCAAAAAGCGCAGAGCTTCACGAGTTTGACAAACGCAAGGATGTCTATGAGGGCTGTATGCCCATTGAGGTTATGGCTTCAAGAGGCATGGATACAATGCGTTTCGGTCCCATGAAGCCCGTGGGACTGAGAGACCCCAGAACAGGTCACAGACCCTGGGCGGCGGTGCAGCTCAGAAAAGAGAACGCCGAGGGGACAATGCTCAATTTGGTGGGCTTTCAGACAAATCTCACTTTTGGTGAGCAGAAAAGGGTGTTTTCAATGATTCCTGCTCTTAAAAACGCAGAGTTTGTAAGATACGGAGTAATGCACCGCAATACCTTTATAAATTCGCCTGAGCTTTTAAACAGCGGCTACGGCTTTAAAGGCAGAGAGGGACTTTTCTTCGCCGGCCAGATTACGGGAGTTGAAGGATATATGGAGTCAGCTTCTTCCGGAATACTTGCCGGTATAAATGCGGCGGCATATATTTTAGGCAAAAAAGCCCTTATTCTGCCTAAGGATACGATGATGGGAGCTTTGGCGGCGTATATAAGCGATCCCACCGTAAAGAATTTTCAGCCCATGGGGGCAAATTTCGGGGTGCTTCCGCCCATTGAACCTCA
>CAUDRD010000131.1 GCA_958451705.1 uncultured Oscillospiraceae bacterium | reverse complement strand
CCTTTTTGATTGTGTTGTCTGAAGGAACAGAGTACATAATAGGCAGAAGAATTTTTTCCATAATGGATCTGAGTCCTCTGGCACCTGTTTCATTTTCGAGAGTTTTATCCGCAACTGCGACCAAAGCATTATCATCAAAAACAAGCTGCACATCATCCATCTTGAACAGTGACTGATACTGGCGAAGGATGGCGTTTTTGGGTTCGCTTAAAATGCGTATAAGAGCGTCTCTATCAAGACTTTTAAGAGCGGTAATAACGGGAATTCGACCTACAAGCTCAGGTATAATACCAAATTTTACAAGGTCCTGATGAATAACCTTGCTCATAATATTATTTTTATCAAGCTCCTGCTTGCTGCTGATTTTTGCGCCGAAGCCCATTGCAGAGCTACTTATTCTCTTCTCTACAATCTTTTCAATGCCGTCAAAAGCGCCTCCGCATATAAACAAAATATTTGTAGTATCAATTTGGATAAACTCCTGCTGCGGATGCTTTCTGCCTCCTTGAGGAGGAACATTTGAAACGGTTCCTTCAAGAATTTTTAAAAGCGCCTGCTGTACTCCTTCACCGCTTACATCTCTTGTAATTGAGCGGTTTTCGGAGCGCCTTGCAATCTTATCAATTTCATCAACATAGATGATACCGTGCTCTGCCCTTTCAATATCAAAATCAGCAGCCTGAATAAGCTTTAAAAGAATGTTTTCAACGTCCTCTCCGACATATCCCGCTTCAGTAAGCGTTGTTGCATCGGCTATTGCAAAAGGCACATTCAGTGTTTTTGCAAGTGTTTGGGCAAGCATTGTTTTACCAACACCTGTTGGACCCAGAAGAAGAATGTTACTTTTCTGAATTTCTACATCGCTTTTTTCAGCGAGAAAAATTCTTTTATAGTGGTTATAAACCGCTACGCTTAAAGCTATTTTTGCTTCATCCTGCCCGATGACATACTCATCTAAGGTCTGCTTTATCTCGCTGGGTTTAGGAAGAACCATCTCTTCTCTTTTTGCCTTTGACTTGCGGCGCTGAAACGGTTCATTGTCGTCGGCGGAAATCAGGCTCTGACAAAGCTCAATGCATTCATCACATATAAAAACGCCCGGACCTGCTATTATTCTGTCAACCTCATCCTGAGTTTTATTGCAGAACGAGCAGCGTACTGTTTTATTGCCGTTGTCCTTTTCTTTCGGCATCAGATTACCTCCAAAGCATTAAAAAGTTATCTCTTGTCAATTACTTTATCCACAAGTCCGTACTCCAGAGCCTCGGCCGCTGTCATAAAGTTGTCTCGCTCAGTATCTCTTGCTATTTCCTCAATTGATTTGCCTGTGTTTTCAGCAAGGATTTTATTAAGTGTCTGCTTTGTTCTCAAAATATGGTCGGCGACAATTTTAATATCGGTTGCCTGACCCTGAGCGCCTCCGGAAGGCTGATGAATCATGATTTCACTGTGAGGAAGAGCAAAACGCTTGCCCTTTGCGCCGGAAGAAAGCAAGAAAGCACCCATGCTTGCAGCAAGACCTATACAGATTGTAGAAACATCGCATTTAATGTACTGCATTGTATCATAAATAGCCATACCTGCAGTTACAGATCCGCCGGGGCTATTAATATAAAGACTGATATCCTTTTCAGCGTCCTGTCCCTCAAGATAGAGAAGCTGCGCTACAACAAGGCTGGCGGTAGCATCGTTAACCTCATCTGACAAAACAATTATTCTGTCGTTGAGCAAACGTGAAAAAATATCGTAAGAGCGCTCTCCTCTGTTAGTCTGTTCGATTACATATGGTACCAATGCCATACAAATGCACCTCCATTTTTATTGAATATTATTTTTCGGTACGGCAAAAGAATGCCGTACCGAAAAGTATATGCTTTATTATTGAACAACTTGTAAATATTTTATAACACCGATTGTAAAAATTATTCGGCACTTTCCACTTTTTCTTCTGTTGCCTTTTCAGCAGCAGCTTCTTCATTATCGGCTTCCTTTGCCTTCTTCTTAGGAGCAGCTTTCTTTCTTGTTGTCTTCTTTGCAGGCTTCTCTTCCTCAACAACAGCTGTCTCTTTGATAAGGTCAATTGCCTTTGTGAAAGCAAGGTCACGCTTAAGGCTCTCTTCAGGAACTGCCTTCTTTACGTCCTCAACCTTCATGCTGTAATTTTCAGCAAGCTTTGCATACTCAGCCTCAATATCCTCAGCAGTGGGAGCAATACCCTCAGCTTCAACAATCTTCTCAAGAGCAAGGTCTGTTCTTACCTGAAGATCTGCCTGCTCACGGAAGCCGTCACGGAAAGCTCCGATTTCCATACCTGTATATTTAAGATACTGATCCATTGTAAGACCCTGCATCTGAAGACGATAGTCCATGTTCTTGATGTTCTCATCAATAGCATTTTCAATCATCATGTCGGGAATTTCAGCTTTGATTCCCTTTGCAACCTGCTCAACAAGCTGATGCTCAAGGTCATGGTCTGCATCATGCTCTTTTCTCTCTGCAAGCTTTTTCTTGATATCTTCCTTAAGCTCGTCAAGAGTATCAAATTCGCTTGTATCCTTAGCAAAATCATCGTCAGCCTCGGGAAGCTCTTTGTACTTAATCTCATGAAGCTTAATCTTGAAAGTTGCGTCCTTACCTGCAAGCTCAGCAGCGTAATCCTCGGGGAAGGTTACGTTAACGTCAAACTCATCGCCTGTGTTGTGGCCGATAATCTGTGACTCGAAACCGGGGATAAACTGGTTTGAACCGATTACAAGGTTGTAGTTTTCACCTTTGCCGCCCTCAAAAGCAACACCGTCAACAAATCCTTCAAAGTCGATTACTGTAAGGTCGCCGTCCTGAACAGCTCTGTCCTCAACGGTTACCATTCTAGAGTTCTGCTCAAGCTTGCGGTCAAGCTCTGCCTTAACGTCATCGTCGGTGACAGCAGTTGACTTCTTAACAGCTTTAAGTCCCTTGTACTCGCCAAGCTCTACTTCAGGCTTTACAGTTACCTTAAGCTTAAGCTCAAGTCCCTCATCGCCTACGGAAACAACCTCTGCATCGCTTGTACCGATGAAATCAAGCTCAGCCTCTTTTATTGCAGACTCGACAGCCTCGGGATAAACGATCTCGATTGCCTCATCATAGAATACTTCTTTACCGTACATACGCTCAACAATGCTCTTGGGAGCCTTGCCCTTACGGAAGCCGGGAACAGTGATGTTCTTTTTCTGCTTATTGTATGCCTTTGTAACTGCTTCCTGGAATTTTGCGGCGTCAACAGACACCTCAATTTCATAGACGTTTGTCTCAACCTTAGTTGAAGATTTTAAACTCATTGCCTTTTCCTCCTGTTACTATGCAATATAACTGGGATATTATATCAGATATTGTATAATTTTTCTACTTGTTTTTTAAAAAATTTTATATTTGTTAAAAATTTTGGACAAGTTTCGGTGCAAATGCGAGAAAATCGCACGAAATCAGAGCGAATTCGATACCGTCACGGACTGAATTTATGGATCTTGTCATGGACGGGCCGTGGAGATGACCGTAATAACACCGTTTAACACCGGTTTCCAGAAGGACGTTATATATCTCTTCGCAAACCATATTTTGTGTAATGGGCGGATAATGAAGAAACACCACCGGTTCAAGTCCCGTTTCTTTTGCAAGATTAATGGAAGTTCTCAGCCGTCCCGCTTCACGAAGAAGCACTTTATTATCTGCCGACTCCTCAGCGTCAAAGAACCAGCCCCTTGAACCGCACACGGCAATATTACCGACAGTTACCGTGTTATTATGAAGAAAGGAGATTGTATTTATCTCATGCTGAGAAAGGAAGGTTTCCATTTTTCTTCTTGTTGTCCACCAGTAATCATGGTTACCTTTGAGGATTATCTTCTTTCCCGGCAAAGCATCAATAAACCGAAAATCTTCGAGGGCTCCCTCAAGGCTCATACCCCAGGAAATATCCCCGGCTATTACAACTGTATCGGAGTCAGTGACAGCCCTTTCCCAGTTTTCTTTAAGCTTATCCACATATCCGCTCCAGCCCTTAAATATATCCATGGGCTTGTCCGTTCCCAGGGACAGATGGGTATCGGCGATTGCAAAAAGAGACATAACTCACCTCCCCTTTTGTAAAACAGCCGCCTACTCCGGTGAGAAGCAGGCGGCAACTCATTTATAAAACTTCTCAAACGCCGGCAGGATTTAATTTAAATCAGATGCCGAGCATTTTATAGACTTCGTCTATCATCTGAGACTTTTCGCATACGCCTTTAAAACGTACAGCCTTTTCACTTAAGTTTGCAAGCTGGGGCGGAACAGGTTCGTTTGTAGCAACGGAAAGCTCCGATACTACGCTGAACTCACTGCCGGAAGAACGCTCGCCAGTTACTGCCTCAAGAACATCTGCGGAGAACTTATAGGGGTTAGCTGTTGAAGCGATAACAGTATCTGTTTCATCGGCTGTTCTCTCTTTATAAGCTTCATATACGTTTACAGCAACGGCTGTATGAGTATCGCAGAGATATTTATCGGACTCAAAGACTTTCTTAATTGTAGCCTTCGTAGCGTCATCATCGCAGTAGCCTGCTACGAAAAGGTCTTTAATCTTTGCAAAGACATCGCCTGTGACTGTGTACTTTCCGTCAGAAGCAAGAGCATTCATCCAGCCTCTTACAAGCTCATCGTTAAAGTCGGTAAGGTCAAAGAGAAGACGCTCAAGGTTGCTTGAAATAAGGATATCCATTGAAGGAGAAGCGGTCATATAGAAATCACGGTTTCTGTCATAGGTACCGCTTGTAAGGAAATCGGTGAGAACATTATTTGCATTTGAAGCGCAGATAAGCTTTCTGATGGGAAGTCCCATTTTCTTTGCGTAATATGCTGCAAGGATGTTGCCGAAGTTTCCTGTGGGAACGACAACGTTTATCTCTTTGCCGGGCTCAATGCTGCCGTCGTTTATCATATCGCAGTAAGCTGAGAAATAATAAACAACCTGCGGAACAAGTCTGCCCCAGTTAATTGAGTTTGCAGAAGAGAACATCATGTTATGGGCGGCAAGCTTTTCTCTTACAGCAGGATCAGTGAAAATCTTTTTAACGCCGCTCTGTGCATCGTCAAAGTTACCTTTAATTGCACAAACGCCTACGTTTTCGCCTTCCTGAGTCATCATCTGAAGCTTCTGCATGGGGCTTACGCCGTCTTCGGGATAGAAAA
>CAUDRD010000130.1 GCA_958451705.1 uncultured Oscillospiraceae bacterium | reverse complement strand
TACATGATTATTTTCTTTTTCTTTTAGATCTAAAGATATTTTAGCAGATTTAAAACATTCAGAAAATCCAAACCTTCTGTAATAATCATACAGCCCATTTTCAGCCGGCGAAAGTATAATAAAATTCGAACCGTTTTTTGAGGCATATTCTTTTGAAAATTTAATCATACTACCCATAATCCCTCTGCCTCTGTATTCAGGCAAAGTGGCGGCGGCATAAAGGTAAAAAGCAGGATATGCTTTCCCTGATATACTGAAATCACACCTGAAAAGGAAAAACATCGCAATAACTTGGTTGTCCTCTTCATAAACAACGGTTTCAGCGTGTTTAAACTGCTTTTCCATAAACATATCTATATACTCTTCGCTGTCGCCGAAGCTTATACGCCAAATTTCCTTTAATGAGGGAATATCCTTTATATCGGCAAACCTTATCAAGTTTACTGCACCTCCGCAGTATATTTTTCCAGAAGGATATCGGGCTGATAAGAGAGCTTTGCCTTTCGCAGTCCCTCTTCTCCCAAATCCTCCTCACGGTTGACATATTTATAGCCGCAGATTGTATTTTTAGCAAACTCCCTGTTGATAATAGGATAAGCGCCTCTTACGTCTCCAAAAGCTTTTTCTATGTGGGTACAGAAGATTTCACTGTTCATCTCTTCACCTATCGTATATGCTACAACGCTGTCGTTTGCAGTTATGAAACCACCCACTAAACCTAAATCGAAGAAATTTTCAAAGGCGATTGAAATAGCATTTTGCTCATTGGAAAGGTCACGAGGATTTCGCTCTAAATTCTCCTTTTCCCAGCGCCTGTTCATGTCAATACAAAGGTCGATATTGGATTTATCTATTTCGTGATATTTCCACTGGGGAAAAGCTTTTTCAAAGGCGGCAATATGGTTGCGCTTGCCGTGAAACTTTTTACCCTTAAGCTGGGCAAGCTTTTCGGTAAGATAGATATAATCGCAGCTTCCCCTGTGAAGAGTGAAAGTAAATTTACCCGGGAAAAGCTTTTCGAGAGCTTCCATGGATTTTTCCGTAACTCCGAATATTTTGAGCTTCTGACCATATTCAGAAGCATAATCTTCCATTTCGGAAACCATCTTTTTTAAATCGCCATCTCCCGCAGGAAAGGCAAACATAAGCTGATCCCCCTGGGAGCAGGTCACTAGAAAATCTTCAAATCTTGCAATACGGTTTTTATAAATCTCGTTCCACATCATTATGTTGCCGAAGGTATATTCACACCCATAGAAACCGGAAGATTTTAATATTTTCTCCGCCCAAAGCTTATCCTCTAAAACCGGCTTTTTAAATTCAAGCATTTAACAGTAACTCCTTTTTTACAACTGCAAATATTTCGTCCGCAATTTTTTCAATACTCTTTGCATTATCTCCTTGAGCGCAGCTTATCACTGTCCATGAAAGCTTATCTGCCGCATAAAAAGCCGCCTCACGGCATTTTTTCAAATATTCCGTATCGGCTTCATGTACATCCTTTTTCTTCTCGTCGCCGTTATACCTTTCTGACATAAGCCTTTGAGAAATCTCAACAGGCATATCGAGAAAAATTACAGCCGTCGGTTTTGGTATTCCCATTTTTACATATTCGTAATCCTCAAGCCATGAAAGATACTCGTCCCACTTCTCCTTAGGAAGCTTGACCATTTGGTGAACTGCATTTGAAGTTGCATAACGGTCGGCAAGAATAAGGCTGCCGTTTAAATAATCATCTCCCCAAACCTGTTTGAAGCTTGCAAAGCGGTCAACAGCGTAAAAGGATGAGGCAGCATATGCGTTTACATCGTCCGGCTTATTGCCGAATTCTCCCTTTAAATACATATTTACAAGAGAACATGAAGGACTCGAATAATTCGGCAGCTTTATCCTTTTATACTTTACACCTACAGCATCAAGATTTTCCGTAAGACGCTGCATCTGCGTACTTTTTCCGCTTCCGTCCAGTCCTTCTATTACAATGAGTTTTCCCGACATAAAAAATCAATCTCCAATTTGCCTTTAACTAAAAATCATCAACATTGCTTGACAATATATTGTAGCAAACTTTTTATCTATTTGCAAATAAAGGGTATTGAAAGCCGTATGCATTAATCAAAAAGCCGGATACCTTTTACAGTATCCGGCCTTGAAAAAACAGCTGTTTTATTTAGAGCTAAAATTAATACATTCCGCCGCCCTGAGATGCCATTGCTGCCTTTGCTGCTGCATCTGCTGCCGGGTCGGGCTTATCTGTTACAAGAGACTCGGTTGTAAGAACCATAGCTGCTACGGAAGCTGCGTTCTGAAGAGCTGAACGTGTAACCTTTGTTGGGTCAACGATACCTGAGTCAACCATATCAACATATGTGCTCTTTGCAAAGTCGAAGCCATAGCCAACCTTGCCTGACTTCTTAACAGCGTCAACAATTACAGAGCCTTCAAGGCCTGCGTTTGCGGCAATCTGACGCATGGGCTCTTCAAGAGCTTTAAGAACAATCTTAACGCCTGTCTTTTCGTCAAGGTTATCTGTATCAAGAAGCTTCTCAACTGCGGGGATAACGTTTACAAGTGCAACTCCGCCGCCTGCTACAAGGCCTTCCTCAACGGCTGCCTTTGTTGCTGCAAGAGCATCCTCAATGCGGAGCTTCTTCTCCTTCATCTCTGTCTCAGTTGCTGCGCCGACTCTGAGAACTGCTACGCCGCCGGAAAGCTTTGCAAGACGCTCCTGAAGCTTTTCACGGTCAAATTCTGAAGTTGACTCCTCAATCTGAGCCTTAATCTGATTGATTCTTGCTTTGATGGCAGCAGGATCGCCCATACCGTCAACGATAATGGTGTTTTCCTTTGTAACCTTTACCTGACGTGCGCTGCCAAGCTGATCCATTGTTGTATCCTTAAGCTCAAGGCCAAGGTCGGAAGTGATAACCTCGCCGCCTGTAAGGATAGCGATATCACGAAGCATTTCCTTACGTCTGTCGCCAAAGCCGGGAGCCTTGACTGCTACGCAGGTGAATGTGCCTCTGAGTCTGTTTACAAGGAGTGTTGCAAGAGCCTCACCCTCAACGTCCTCAGCTACGATAACAAGCTTTTTGCCTGCCTGAAGTACCTGCTCGAGAAGGGGAAGGATTTCCTGAATATTTGAAATCTTCTTATCTGTAATAAGAAGGTAAGCGTCGTCGATAACAGCTTCCATTTTATCCATATCTGTTGCCATGTAGGGTGATACATAACCACGGTCAAACTGCATACCCTCAACAACATCAACAGATGTATCAGCTGTTCTGGATTCCTCAACAGTGATTACGCCGTCTGCTGTAACCTTTTCCATAGCCTCAGCGATAAGCTGGCCGATGTACTCGTCAGCAGAGGAAACCGTTGCTGCGTGAGCGATATCCTGTGTGCCCTTAACAGGTGTTGAGTTAGCCTTAAGAGCCTCAACAGCTGTTTCAACAGCCTTCTTAATTCCGTTCTTTACTTCCATGGGATTTGCGCCGGCTGCAACGTTCTTAAGTCCCTCACGGACAAGAGCCTGTGCAAGAAGAGTAGCGGTTGTTGTACCGTCACCTGCAACGTCGTTTGTCTTTGTAGCAACTTCTTTTACAAGCTGTGCGCCCATGTTCTCAAAGGGATCTTCAAGCTCGATTTCCTTTGCAATGGAAACACCGTCGTTTGTAATAAGGGGTGCGCCGTATTTTTTATCCAGAACAACGTTTCTGCCCTTGGGTCCAAGTGTAATTTTAACGGTATCGCTAAGCTTGTCGATACCCTTCTGAAGAGCCTTGCGGGCTTCTTCGCCGTAAATAATCTGTTTAGCCATAAGTCATTACCTCCAAAAGAAAGTTAATTATTCAACAACTGCAAGAATGTCGCCCTGGCGGACAATTGTATATTCTTCTTTATCAAGTTTTACTTCGGTTCCGGAGTACTTGCTTGTTATAACTTTGTCGCCTACCTTAACATACATCTCAACTTCTTTGCCGTCTACCATTCCTCCGGGGCCTACTGCAACAACCTCGGCAATCTGGGGCTTCTCCTGTGCGGAAGCGGCAAGAATGATTCCACTCTTTGTTGTCTCTTCCATCTCAACAGCTTTAACAACAACTCTGTCTGCAAGCGGTTTAATAGTCATAATATATTCCTCCTTGAAATTATGTACCAGTTAAGTTTAGCACTCTAACTCCCTGAGTGCTAAAACATATTTTAGACACTTTTGTATTAAAAATCAAGTGGTTTTTTAAAAGTTAACAAATAGGTAACATATAAAATAACCTTTGGTCATAATCGAGCCCTTTTTTAACTATTGATTGTCACATTATTAGCGCCTTTCCCCCTTTTATTATTGGCAAAGTTGCCGTTTTTTCTTTAAAAAACATTTTTCTTTTAAAGGTTAGATGTTTTTGTAGTATAATATGCGGGATAAATTTTTGAAAAGAGGAACTTATGATTATCAAACAGTTTTCGGAAATGCCGATTTCCGAGGAAATAAAACACGCAATAAGCGACATCGGTTTTGAAGAGGCCACGGGTATTCAGGCGGAGAGCATTCCCCTTATACTCAGCGGCAAAGATGTTATAGGACACTCCCATACCGGTACGGGAAAAACGGCGGCTTTCAGCATACCCGCCATTGAGATCATTGACAAGTCTCTTAAAAAGGCCACTCAGATTCTCATTCTCTGCCCTACAAGAGAGCTTGCCATTCAGGCCTGCGACGAGATTAAAAAGCTTACAAAGTACAAACGCTTTATAAAGACCGTTCCTATATACGGAGGTCAGCCTATTGAAAGACAGTTTGAGGCTCTCAAAGGCGGAGCACAAATTATAGTGGGTACTCCCGGCAGAGTTATGGACCATATGCGCAGAAAGACAATTTCTTTCGCTCACCTTAAAATGGTCATTCTCGATGAAGCCGACGAAATGCTCAGCATGGGATTTAGAGAGGACATTGAAACAATACTTAAAGATGTCCCTGAGGACAGACAGACAATCCTTTTCTCTGCTACAATGAGCGATGAGATAATGGAGATTACAAAACTCTATCAGCATGACCCGGAAATCGTCAAAATCACAAGGGAAGAGATAACCGTACCCAACATCGACCAGTATTATTATGAAATTCCCGCTGGAAAGAAAACGGAGGCTCTCAGCCGCCTTTTGGACAGATATAATCCTGCCCGCTCCATAGTTTTCTGCAACACTAAAAAACAGGTGGGCGACCTTGCAGATGAGCTCAGCGCAATGGGATACTGC
>CAUDRD010000129.1 GCA_958451705.1 uncultured Oscillospiraceae bacterium | reverse complement strand
CAAAAGGTATTGTTTTCTTTTGACAGCATCATATACGTCCTTTGACCAACTGATAAACAACAGTACTACACTTGCGAAAATAAAGATAAGGCCTGCAAGAGTACCGATGCTGAAAAACAAATTTGGATAAGCTGTTCCAGATAAAACAATGCTTAAAATTATGATTAATCCAATCACACCAGTAATAATTGCAAACTTGTATAATTTTTGCTTCTTCATTTTATAAATTCCTTTCTGTCGGGTTCCAACGTTTGCTCTGAAACTCTTTTTGGGTGTGATGATATCCGCTATATCACAACTCAAAGTGCAGAAATGCGAAGCAGCGTTTAAGTACTTATATGTTTCCCTTTGTACATGTATGAATTTGCAAAATTAAGCAGGGGAAAATTCACTTTTTATCCAATGCTCCTTATAAGCAACCTCGGCACGCCTAAAATATGGCACTGCTCAAGGTCGCTGCCCTCTATGGTTTTCGGCGGATACTCGGGATTAATGGGAATAAGCTTCAGCCAGTCCTCCCCCTCAACATACTCAACCTTTTTAAGGGTCGCAATGTCTCCGTTATAAAGAATTGCCCCTATTTCACCGCTTCTGTTGAGAGTTGACTGCTTGAGTATCAATACCTTGTCGCCGTTAATATATAGGGGATACATAGAATCCCCGTGAACTGAAAGGACAAAAAATTCCTCCTTGCCGTGTCCACGCAGATATTCCCTGGGAACGCATACGGTTTCTCCGCTCCAGTCCTCAAGGGCAAGCTCGTCATATCCCGCCGCCACTGTTCCAATAACAGGGAATCTCACTACATCCGATGTAATTTCAGGGGATTTAAGGTTTTCGTTTTCGTCAAGCAAATAGTTGGGGGTAGTATTCAGTGCTTTTGCAAAAGCAAGTATTTTGCTCTGGTTAATGTCACGAAGCCCCAGTTCGATCTTGTTTACGGCGGAAGCAGTTTTAAAGCCCACTCTGTTTGCAAGCTCCTGCTGGGACATCCCGTGCTTTTCACGCAAATATTTTATTTTCTGGTATACAGTCATTTTTATCACCCCGCTAATAATACTGCGCTTTAGCCGATTTGTCAATAATTTTTGATAAATATCAAGAAATATATTGACAGTATGGCTATTTCTTGGTAGTATAGAAAGTAGCCAATACGGCTAAACGGAGGTGACAATATGAATTTAACATCTACAAACAGGCTCAGAAGAAAAATTTTTGAGGCGGGGATGACACAGACTTTTGTTGCGGAAAATCTTGGTATAAGTTATCAGACTTTCTTCAATAAACTCCATAACAAAAGCGAATTTAAAGCCAGCGAAATAAAACAAATATGCAAAATATTGAACATAGCGGATAAGGACGCTTATTTTTTTGCGGAAGATATTAGCCAAAACGGCTAATATTGTAATTTGCACATGAAAATCACGGGAAGTGAGCGTCAAATAACCGATTAATGGGGCTAAAGCCGTTTTTTTCTCTATAAAAGGGGAAGCGATATCTTTTACAAGAGGTGAAATATCTATGCTGATAACCGATAGACTTCTTACAGTAGCCGTAGCCCTGTGGGGAACGGTTTGGCTTGTCTTTATGATTATCTATGAAGAAGTTCTCGCCGCCTTTGAGGACGGAATAAAAGAGCAGGTAAAAGAGAAGGTGGATAAATGGAAAAGAGAAATAAAGAATCTTTTCAGCGCCGTATAATTTATCGCTGCCGTGAAGTGAGCCTTTCCCAAACCGAAAAGGGATATATAGTTGCCGTTGAGGGAGAACGTGAGCGTTTTTTTACAAATGTTCTTGAGGCGTGGACAAACTTTATTGACACTCTCGATTCCAGGGGACGCAGAAGAATAAGAGAATATCAGAGCAGAGAGGAAGGGCAGCTTTAAGATTAAAGGAAAATGAGAAATTTAAGGGAATCCATAAAGAGGAAAGATTATCGGCTTTAGGCTAATTTTCCATGTTACTTGCTGTGACCGGGTCTCATATGGTTACGGTAAAGGAGGCAGGTCCTCAAAAAAGTGAAGCTTTTTAGGCTGTCAGAGGCTCAGAAAGGCTTCTTTTCTTTTAAGGTGGAGATATTTACCGTGTTAACTGTTTCTCGGTGCGTGGTGCCGCTGCGGCAGTGGTAAAGTGAAAAAGGGGAGAAAAGGCGACAGGCTGTCAGACGTTTTTCTTGTGATATGTGTCACTGAGTGTCAGCCAAAAACTTCACTTTCAAAGCACGTTAAGTCAGGCAGTGTGTCAGTCAAAAAAAGCCTGAAAATCCGCGTAGTTCCGTTGTTTAATTGCGAAAAATATCAGGGCATGTCAGGCAAAAAGTCACCCAAAAGTCAGTCAAATGACAGGCAGCAGGTCAGTCAAATGTCACCACTAAAAGAAATAAAGAATAATAAAGAAATTAATAATATAGTAGCTGTAGTAGTAATTATATAGAAAATTTTCATAAGACGACTGCGGCGGCTTGAGAGAGACGAAAAATATCGTCTTAAAAGATGCAGAATTTCTGTTTTTTTAGAATGGAAGACCGGCGAGGCAAAAGGGGAATGGCTTCTGAACTTTATGTGCGGCTGTCCGCAGTAAATTTAATTTTCAAAAGGAGAAATAAATATGCTTAAAATCATGATAAATCCTGAACACGGAGGCAGCGACGGGGGAGCCTCTTACGGGGGACTTACTGAGAAAACGCTCAATCTCAAAGTGTCTAAATATTGCCGAGATTATCTTGCAGACTATGAATGTGAGTCTTTCCTTTCGAGAGAAGATGATAGGTATCTTCTCATTGCCGACAGAATTAACATCCTTAAACAGCAGGAGGCAAAGGCAGTTGTAACAGTTGCCCACAATGCCGGCGGCGGTGACGGCTGCGAGATATTCTACTGGCAGGGGGACGCAAAATCAAAGGCATTTGCCGCCGTTCTCGAAAAGCATTATAAGGCAATCGGTCAGAACAGCCGAGGCGTTAAGCAAAGCAGCGAAAGCGCATATAATTTCGGCATGGTTCGTGAGCCTACTAAACTTGGCATCCCGGCAATCCTTTCGGAGTTCGCCTTTCTCGATAACTCCGCTGACCGCACCGTCGTTGACAGCGATGAGGATTTAAAGAGAGAGGGAGAGGCAATAGCAAAAGCCGTAATCGAGTATTTCGGCTTAAAGAAAAAGAAGGTTTCTCAGCCTGAAACCCCTGATAAACCGGAAAATTCCACTGAACACGAAAATAAAAACCTCTACCGTGTCGGGACAGGCTGGAGTAATAACAAATGCCTGGGTCAGGAGGGTGCCTATGCGGTATTGCAGGGAGCAATAACTCACTGCAAACAGCTTGGTGCAGGCTATAAAGTCTTTGACTGGAACGGAAAAGAGGTATATCCCGCAGGTAATACCGCCTCCGATTCAGATACCTCAGACACACCTTCAGCACCCTTCGCAGGTATGGCGGTAAGGCTCAGCGGCGCAAAGCTATATGGTTCAGCATCTGCTACAAGTCCCGCCAACACCGTAACAGGTACATATTATCTCTATGATGGCGAAAACATCGGCGGAAGGTACAGAATCACCACCTCAAAAGACCGCTGCGGCAAAACTCCCATTGGCTCCAATGTCACGGGATATGTTGACGCTTCGGCAATCGGTGCATACTGCGTTTCAGGGGAAGAGGCGGCTACCTCTCAGAGTCCTGCTTCCACAGCGCCATATGCAGGTATGGCTGTGAAACTCAGCGGAGCAAAGCTTTACGGTTCTGCATCATCCACTAAACCTGCAAACACCGTAACAGGTACATACTACCTTTATGACGGTGTGAACATCGGCGGAAGGTACAGAATCACCACCTCAAAGGAGCGCTGCGGAAAGACACCCATTGGCTCCAATGTTACGGGATTTGTTGAAGCTGGCCTTGTAAAGGCTCAGGGGTGAGTATCCATGACCCAATGGGAAGTTGTAGGGGTTATAATCGCCATTATAGGACTTATAAGCGCAATAGTGACCCCTGTGTTAAAGCTAAATTCCTCTGTCGTAAAGCTCGACACCACCATGAAGCTTCTTACGGAGCAGATGGACAAATTTCGTGAGGACAACCGTGAAGCCCACCACGATATTTATTCCCGACTTGACAGAAAGGGGAAGATTTTGGAGCGACACGAAACAATGCTGGTGAGCCACGAAAGAAGAATAAGCGAACTGGAGAAGAAGGAGTAAAATAAAAAGCAGATGCATTTTAATGCATCTGCTTTCGGCTTGTTATTAATCTATTGCAGCATAAATTATTTTTTCTTAAAGGGGCCTTTCTTTTTCTTGATAATGAAGAAAGAAGCCACACCGGCGCCTACAAGAGCAGCGGCGACCACAGCATAAATAATGATGACTTTAGTATTAAGTCCGTTCTCGGAGACAGTTCCGTTTGTTTTGGAAGAGTTTCCAATTGCTCCCTTCAGAGGTGAATTGCTGCCGGAAGCTGAAAATCCGGGAAGAGAAGACTCACCGCCGATTTCATAGGGAGTAAACGCTAAGCCGTCGGAATTTTGGAAAATATATTCTCCTGAGCTTGTTCCGCCTGAAGAAGAGCTGCCTCCTATAGTTCCGCCTGATGAGGAATTTCCGCCTGTGTTTCCGTCATAGAAGGGCGGAATGGGAAGGTCAGGGTTTTCAGGAAGATCTTTGGTGCCGTTATGGATGTACAATGTATAAGTGGCATTGCCCTTTAAGCTTCCGTCGTTGTATGTAAGTTTAATTTTAGCCTGTGTAACATCACCGGTAATGGGGAACCGATGACTGCTGCCGCTTTTAACGGAAGTTCCGTTAATCGTGATGCTGACATACTTGGTTTTGTCGCTTCCAAGTTCTGTAGCGTATGCAAAGGGAGTTATCCAAATAGATGTGCAGTTGTACTGAAGATATACGTCGTATTCATAAATGTCGGAATAAAACTCGTTATCTAAATCAAAGAAGCCTAAGCGGCATGCATGTTTGAACAGATCCTCAAGGGAGTTGTCGTTGACGGTGGATTCGCCCTTAGATTCGATCATAAGTCCGAGGATGAGCATTGGCATAAGATCCTCTGAAGGACCGTAAGCTGCTATATAAGCATCCTCAGGAGTGGGAGATACACCATAGGCTTTCTTGATAAGCGCAGCAGCGTATGCACCGTCTAGATACTCTTTTTCCTTCTGAGTATAGCTTGAAACGTTGTGATTTGATATTTTATATCCCTGCTTTTCGGCAGTCATGATTTTATAGAGCATTAAAATTTCTTCAGGATCGGCGTTGTTGGATA
>CAUDRD010000128.1 GCA_958451705.1 uncultured Oscillospiraceae bacterium | reverse complement strand
AAATGGAAACTGCAATTGCCGCTGTAATCTGCGCTATACTGTGCGTGATTGTTATAGTAATTGCCGCAGTTATTTTCTCTGTTGTGCCACGGTGCAGAGAATCCAAAACGGAGAAAAAAACTATTAGCGAAATGTCGGTTTTTGAAAACACCCTCGCCTCTCCCCTGCCTCAGACAACGGTTCACTCTATGATAGAAAAGCATTTTGAAACCCCGCCGGAGCCCGGTAAAAAATGTAAAAAAGCCATTGTGCTGGGCTTTGACGGCGCCCGATGCGATTCCCTTATAAATATTCAAGACAACCCAAACAGTGCAGTTATCTATCTTAAAAACAAAGGCGGACTTTACATTTCCTATGCAGGTGGAGACCCCAAAGGCTCAAAACAGTATACCGATACCGCTCCCGGATGGGCCTCGATTCTTACGGGACAATGGGCAAAGGTTCACTCAGCAGTTTCAAACGGGGTGATAAAACCCGTTGACTGCCCCTCCCTTTTGATTGATCTACCGGCAAAATATGAGGGCTTTAAAGTTTCGTTCAATATGCTTTGGCCCGGTCACTTTGACCGTTCGGAAAAGGGAACCTACTGCGACGAAATAGATTTGGCGAAAGAAAAAGGATACAAGCTTTCTGTAAACAACGCCAAAACCGATAACGAGCTGCACAGCATAATCCTTGACAGAGTTAAAGCACCTGACTGCGACGACTTTTTAATGTGCATATACGAAAGACCCGACGAAAACGGCCACGGAACTGGATTTGGCAACAAAAATCCTAAATATGTTGAAGGAGTTAAGGGCTGCGACCGTGACGCAATGGAGGTTATAAGAACCATTGAAAACCGTAAAACCTATAACGAAGAGGACTGGCTTATTATAATAACCTCTGACCACGGAGGAAGAAAAAGACGCCACGGCGGTCAAAGCATTATGGAGAGAACCACTTTTATTGCTTCCAATAAGAAAATCTAATATAGTTTCAAATTTAATCCCCGGCATCAGTAAAAATGCCGGGGATTTTTCGTGCTATAATCCTTTCCCCTAAACAAAAACAGGCAGCGCCGAAGCGCTGCCTGCCTTCTCGTTATGCAAAGTGTAATTTACATTTTGCATTATTCAATTAAAGAAGCGAGATTGTAAATGTACGTGTCTTGGGGAATGCATAAGGACTTGTAAACCAAGCTGTCCATGCGGTCTGAGTGTAGATACCAGCCTCTCTGGGTGGCTCCTTAGTGCTTGCATAGAACAGTGCATTTGAACGGAAACCGGTGTACAGATAATGTACAGTGCCTGTACCCGTAGGTACGCCGTCCTTAGTTACAACTGCGGAGAAATCGAAATTCTTAGCCTTGATAGAGTTAAGTCCGTCTGTATCCTGTACAAAGACAAGTTTTGTACCTGTACTGTGGTACTTTACATAGAATACGCTGGAGGTAAATGCCGTGTTGTAGTTAGCATTTGCTGCCATTGCGAATACTGTGTAAGTGCCGGGCTTTGTAGGCTGGCTCATGCTGAAGGTAAAGTGTGTTACGCTTGCAGGAACAGCATTAATTACATCAAGCATAGCGGCAATTGCAGCTGCATCAATATTGTAATTTGAAGCACAATAATCTGCAAATCTGCTGTCGCTGAGAAGTGTAACAAGCTGTTCACGGCTAAGTCCGTCTCTGTTGTAAACAGAATCTGCCGTTACGCCTACACCAAGAATTTCCGTAAGCATCCAGCTAAAGCCAATATTGCCTGTAAAGTCAAGGAGTCCAAGGCCGCTCAGGCTGTCCAGGTAAATTATACCTGTTGACGCAGAGGCATCAAGGAAGGCATAATAATGCTCGAAGTTATCGTTTACGCTGGGCTGTACAAAATCGAGAGGAAGCTTTTCGTCAAGATATTTGTAGTTTTGCTTAAGGCTGATTGAGAAGGAAGCCTTATTCATTGTAAACTCTACTTCATTGGAAGTGCTGGGAAGATAGTCTTCGCTGCCGTTAAATGTAACTCTGATCTTATTAGTGCCGTTGCCTATCTGCTTAAAGTAAGAACCGGCAAGGGTGGGATGATTCATACCCTCAAAAGGTACCCAAGCGTGCTCAACACCGGGAAGATCGCCTGCAGTGTAGTTTCTTGCATAGTACTCGAAAGTGAAATCGTCAACAGAAACATCAGCGGGAAGCTTTGATGTGTTCAGGTTTATAAGGCTGAATACATAAGCTTTAAGAGCGTTAAGGTCGCTTGTATAGGCCATTGAACCGCCGCTGAGTACAACGCTTGAAGATACTCTTGTGAATGATTCAATGTTAACGCTGATTACTTTTTCAACTTCACGATGGCTTGCATCGCCTGCAATTGTAATCTTAACGTTGAAGGTACCGCCCTTGTACATATACTTATATGTACCGGCAGCATCCCAGCTGAGGTTACCCTGTGCAAAGTCGTAATATTCGCCTGCACCGACACCTGTGCTCGTTCCCATTGCGTCGAGTATCTGATATGTGAAAGTTGCGTTCTCAAAGGAAACGTTTTCAGGTGAGTTTTCAAGGTCTACAACAGCGTCAAAGATTTCCTTCTTAAGTCTGTCGTAATCATACTCGCCCTGAGCGTTAAAGTTAAGGGTGAAGTTTGTCTGATAGTTGGGCTTGAGAATTATCTCTGCATAGTAGGGATCCTCAACTGTTACGTTGATTGAAAGCTCTGCTGAATCGCCGTGGTAAGTTGAGCTGTCGCCGATGCTTACTCTTACCTGGAAATCTCCGCCCTTATAGAGATATTTATATGTCTCCGATGCATCAAAGCTGGGATTTCTGATTTCAAAGTCACGGTAGAGACCTGACCAGGAATCAGTTGTTCCGAGAGCGTTGAAGAGTTTATACTCATACTGGAAATCATTCCAGTTAAGGCCGTCAACGCCGGTTACTCTCAGGCACTGGTCAAAGATTGCCTTTTTAAGTCCGTCGTAGTCGTAATCTCCCTCAATATTTTTGTTAAGTACAAGATTGCGTGACTGAGTTTCAATTGAAACTGAGGGAAGGCTTGCTACGTCGATATCCGCAGTTACTTTAGCAGATGTACCGTGAATTGTAGCAGTACCGGGATACGTTATTGTAGCTGTGTACTTACCGTCGCCGCTGATTTCACGGTCAAAGGTGATTGTTACATCCTTGTAGGTAATAGCAGGTGTAGTAGCCTGTGTATCTACAACGCCCTCAAAAATAGTCTTGTTGAGAGTATCATAATCGAACTTGTCAATTTCTGTCTCAGTAAGAACCGCAGAAACTGCATTTGCCTTAAGGACAATCGATGCGGTGGGAAGAACTTCAACATTAACCTGGATGTCAAAGCTTACGCTGTCGGCAACATTATCAAATGTCTCTTTGAAATTAGCAGTTACGTTATATACGCCGCTGGCTGTAATCTCAGGAATTACATAATCAAAGCTGTCAACGGTAAGGTCTGAAGGTGTTGAGTTTTCTGCATCAATTGCAGCTGTAAAGATCTGCTCTTTGAGAGATTCATAGTCAAAGTTGCCTACAGTTGTCTCTTTAAGAGTTACAGGTGCGATTTCGCTGTTAACCTTAATATCGGAGGCATAGGGATCTACAACTGTTACTTTTACAGTAATATCAACGTGTGAACCCCAGAATCCGTTTCCGTCTGCAATAGCAAGACGTACTGTGAACTCTCCGCCTTTATAAAGGTAATTGTAAATTATGCCTACTGCATCTTCCGGAAGTGAAGTTGTTGTAAAATCGTGGAAGTTATCGCCGAGACCTGTCTTATAAGAATAGGTAAGATAATCCCAGTTTACCTTTCCGGGAACGTTTTTTACTTCCTTAACAGCAGCCTCAAAAATAGCCTGCTTGAGACCGTCATAATCATATGTGCGGTCACGGTTTACATTAAGTTCAAGCTCAAATGGTCCGTCGTTTGTTACAATTTCAGATACATAGCTGTCTCCGATTGTAACGTTGAGTTTGAATTCGATCTGTCCGCCGTAATAGCTTTCGCTGGTGGGAACGTTTACCTTAATGTCAAAGGTTCCTCCGTTGCGAAGGTACTTGTACATATTTGCGGAATTGTCGCCCCAGATATGGTCAAGGTCGAAAGCCTGATATGTACCGATTGTTCCGCCAAGGTCGTATACCTTATATTCATAAGTGGCATCGCTCCACTGGAGTCCTTCAACACCTGTTACTTTAAGAACATTGTTGAAGATGTCCTCTTTAAGTCCGTCATAGTTATAGCTCTCACGGTCATATCCTCTGTAAAGGACTGCGCTGTCCGCTACCTGCTCAAACTGAACGGTGGGACACTTATCAATTGTTACATTAACTGTAACCGTTACAGAATTAGCGTGATGTGTTTCTGTATCTGGATAGGAAACAGTTGCCGTGTACTGGCCTTCAGCTGTTACGTCCTGAAGCTCGAAAACAAGCTTTGAAACGTCAAGGCCGTTAGCTTTACACTGGTCAAGATCTACTGCTGCTGCATAAACTGCATCTTTAAGACCTGCGTTGTCATATACGCCAACTGATGTCTCTTTAAGAACTGCGTCAACTGTAGCTGCCTTAAGAGCGATATCTGCTGTGGGGCACTTTTCAACGTTTACCTGAACGTCAAACTTAACAGTTGTCTCACGGTAGTTTACGCTGCCGGGATATCTTGCTGTTACTGAATACTTGCCACTCTCTGTGATGTTCTCGGGAATGGTAAGCTCGAGATCCTCAAGAGTAAGGTCTGCAGGAAGAGAAGAAGCTGTATCAATAGCTGCGTCAAAGATATCCTGTTTAAGTGTTGAATAGTCGATGTTTCCTACAGTTGTCTCTGTAAGTGTAACTGTGGGATTCTCTTTAAGAGCGATTACTGCATTTCCTACATCAACAAGTGTTACGTCGAACTCAACGTAATCTGTGGGACGGAACTGATCGTTACCTGTGAAAGCAACTCTAAGATGATTGCTTCCGGCAGCAACGGGCTTGTAGTAAGCGCCGAGTGCTCCGTCTTTACCCTCAAGTGGTACCCAGTCAGATGTAAGTCCGGGAACATCGCCTGCTGTGTAGTACTTAGCATACTGCTCAAAGACAACATTATCCGCTGTGAAATCTACGCCGATGCTCTGTGCCTTATCGATAAGAGCAGAGATGAGATTTGCACGGATGCCGTCGAAGTTGAAGGTTCCGTCTGCGTTAATAGCAACGGGAACTTCTGTTGTTCCTGTAAGAACAAGCTGAGCGCTCTTTGCAACTGACTCAACTGCAAGAGCTGTGTCACCTGTAAATGTGAGCTTCTGTGTTCCTACATAGTTTGCAAAAGAAACT
>CAUDRD010000127.1 GCA_958451705.1 uncultured Oscillospiraceae bacterium | reverse complement strand
GGTAGGTCTGCCCTGGAACTCCTTGCGGATTCTTCTCAGCTCGCTGATAAACTGTGCGCTGTGACAAATTTCCTCATAGGCTTCGTCAATCTCCTTAAATGCAGGAAGAAGCTCATCGGGCAGATACTGTCCACCGTACTCGCCGTATCTTCCGTCCGGTGTCGGAAATTCTTTAAGGTAATTGTCAAAATCTCTATATTTATTCATGGGAAAACTCCTTTTGATGGCATTTTTTCTATTGTATTATATCGTATATTGTCAAAGTTTGCAATAGAGAAAAACCTCCTCTTTTCCTACAATCATTTGAATTAGCGGCGGCTATTTCTGCAAATTTTACTATTTTAATGATAAAAAAACTATGCTAAAATGTTTATAAAAAGATTTTAGGGAGTGACAGATATGACCAAAACAAGAGTAGGTATTGTGGGTTACGGCAACCTCGGAAGAGGCGTTGAGCTGGCTGTAAGACAGAATCCCGATATGGAACTTAAAGCTGTTTTTACAAGAAGAGCACCGGAAAGCTTAAAAATTCTTACTGAAAGTGCAAAGGTTCTTTCCGTCAAGGATATATGCACAATGAAGGGTGAACTTGACGTTCTCATTCTTTGCGGAGGAAGCGCAACTGATTTACCCGTTCAGACCCCTGAATTTGCGGAGAATTTTTGTGTAGTTGACAGCTTTGATACCCATGCAAAAATTCCGGAGCATTTTGCAAAGGTTGACGCAGCAGCTAAAAAAGGCGGGAATGTGGGAATCATATCTGTGGGCTGGGATCCCGGAATGTTTTCTCTTAACAGACTTTACGGAAACTGCATTCTTCCCGAAGGCAAGGATTATACTTTCTGGGGCAAGGGCGTAAGCCAGGGCCATTCCGATGCAATTCGCAGAATTGACGGCGTAAAGGATGCAAAGCAGTATACAATTCCCGTTGAAAGCGCAATGGAAAAGGTGAGAAACGGTGAAAATCCTGACCTTACAACAAGAGAAAAGCACACAAGAGAATGCTTTGTAGTCGCTGAAGAGGGAGCAGATAAGGCAAGAATCGAATCTGAAATTAAGAATATGCCTAACTATTTCTCAGATTACGATACAACCGTTCACTTTATAAGCGAGGAAGAGCTTAAGCGTGACCACAGTGGAATTCCTCACGGCGGATTTGTTATCCGCAGCGGAGTTACCGGCGTAAACGGTGAAACAAGCCACATTGTGGAATATTCATTAAAGCTTGGTTCAAACCCCGAATTTACTTCCAGCATTCTCGTTGCCTATGCAAGAGCAGCAGTCCGTCTTTCAAAAGAAGGCGTAACAGGAGCTAAGACTGTTTTCGACATTCCTCCTGCATATCTTTCAATGCTTAGCGGGGAAGAGCTTCGCAAAAACTTCCTTTAATATAATAAACGGCTGCTTTTGCAGTCCGAAAATACAAAACTCCGCTGATGATACTGTAGCGTTATAAATAAAAGTACACAGTATAGAAAATCCCCCGGTATTCCTAAGAATACCGGGGGATAAATTTATTTATGGGGATTTACTCTAAAGGCTTATTTACGTTTTTTTCTTGTAATTACAACTGCTGCTGTAGCTGTTACAAGAAGTGCAACGCCAAATGCAACGCCTGTATCACCAAGACCGGGAGTCTGTGTAGAATCGTCTGTATTACCGTCAGTGGAATCTGAAGGAGCAACAGCATCATCTGTAGGCTCAGTGGCATCGGGCTCAGTAGGATCAACAGGATCTGTAGGCTCAGCGGGATCTGTAGGATCGGTAGGATCTACAGGATCTGTAGGTTCAGCAGGATCTGTAGGTTCAGTGGGATCTACAGGATCTGTGGGATCTGTAGGATCGGTAGGATCAACTGTGGGATCTTCGGGATCTGTGGGCTCAGTGGTCTGAGTGAGATCATCGAGTCTCCAAACCTGTGTTCCGTAGAAGGGGTTAGCCGTACCGATGCAAAGTCCGAGATCTGTTACTGCAAATACACGGCAGCCGTGGTTATAAGGATCTCCAAATCCGTCTCTGGTGATGGTTTCGAAATTGTAGCCGTCCTCAGTTACGAAAAGGTCAAAGCCTCTCTCTGCCTGGCTGAGATACTTGCAGGTTTCTATGAAGTAATAGAGATTGTCAAGGGTATCCTGATTAAAGAGCTGATCAAGATACTTTGTGATCTCTGCGGGAAGATATTTGCTTACCATTGCATAGACACTGTTAAGCTTTGTGAGGATGTCATAAAGTTTCTGGGTACTTACGAGATCGTTCATTCCGCCCTTATTGAAAAGGTCTTCAAGGCTGCCAATATCAAGTGAAAGGGAGCTCAGGCTTGCAGCAGCAGAACGGGTGAGAGTGAGGTCACCGCTCTGGATAAGCGCAATGAAATCTTTGAGATACTTGATCTGAGTAGCCCACTCTTCAGGTGTGCGCTTAAGGATGTCACCGTTTGTGAACTGTACAAGGGGATATGCAAGACCGCTGATATCAAATGTACCTACGAAAAGTTTATCGTTATAAACTTCCATACGCCATACATACTGGTTCAGGTGGTCGTCGAAGCCTGCGCCCATATTACCCTTAACTTCGGGGAAGAGCTCGTTGGGCTCGCCTATTACCATTTCAAAGTTTTCATCGGCATCCATTCTCCAAAGGTTTACAGGAGATGAAAGGTCGCGGTAAATACCTTCAAAGTCCATTGAAAGTGCAGCGGGAAGAGCAACCATTGGATCGTTGTATCCGCCAATGTAGAGATGGTTGTCATAAACCATAAGGTTTGCTGCGCCGGAACGGTCGGCTCCAAGGCCGTAGGGATATTTTGCGCCGTCCTTTTCATCGCCGACGAGGAGACGATAAGTCCATGTGCCGTCATCCTGAGGTTCACCGCAGAAAAGTGCGAAGGACTGCTTGTTTCCGCCCTTACCGGTAACAACTGTGATATAAAGCTTTCCGTTGAAAGCGATCATATCCCAGATTGAACCGCCGAAGATAGCGTCGGTGTAATGGTATGCGGGATAATCAAGAAGGTCTTCCTGAGTTGCGATAGTTCTGAAGGAATCCTGACCTGCTGAAGGATTTTCGGAAGCGATTATAGAGGCTCCGTCCTTGCTGATCATGCTCAGTGCAAGAGTATCGCCAACTACTGCCAAGGCTCTGATACCTGTTGCAATTGAAGGATCAGTGATGGTTTCGGCTACATAAACTTTTTTGGTCTCATCTGTTGTGGGATCGATTTCCAGAAGGAAAGGATTCGATGAAGAACCTACAAAGTAAAGTTTTCCGTTAAAGGAAGTAGCTGCACGGTATCCACCAAGTGTTTGTGGTTCAACAATGATCTTTGTTTCACCCGTCTTGGCGTGAATTTTAACAAGTACGGATCGGTTTGCATCAGAGGGATTGTTAACGTCATCTCCAACATAGAGCGTGCCGTTAAACAAAGTGTTCATGATTGTTTTGAACTGATCTGCGCTAACGCCGAAAGTTCTGGACATAATCTTAAGTGTCTGCCAAATTGCAGCGTAGCATGTTCCTACATAAACGTAGTCGCCATATCCGACTGCTGCCCAAGAATAGTTCTGTCCTCTGTCATTTTCACCTGAATCATATTCAATGAGTCCGTCAACTTCACCAAGGCCTGCATCTTTATGAGATATCTTTTCAGCTTGATATTTGCCCGAGGGAGAAACCGCAATAGGTGCAGCGTTATCCTCAGCAAAGACGGTGAGTGTACCGCAAACTATAAAAATAGCAAGCAATACAGCAATGATCTTTTTGATTCTACTCATTTCGCATTCCTCTTTTCTTTAATAATTTTTTTCGAATACCGCAAATTTATATTAACAATTATTTCATAATAAGTCAATAAAATTTTGGTAATCAGCGCTATTAATTTGCTTTAATAGAATCAAAAATTATTAATTTTATACAAAAACATTAAGCGGGAGAAATAAATTAAAATGAAATTAAATATTTATAAAAATAAATTTGTTATAATTTTATCAAACTTTAAATTTACAAAAAAGAAAAAATATAGGTGAAAAATATCATAATGTTTTTCACCTATATATAAATAATTATTATTTTATTTTACCGACAATATCTATCTTAAATTAATCTGCAAGAGCGACTTTCATCATTATTGCACATTCAACACGTTTCCTGTGAAGCTTGCAGCCGAGCTCGTATATTCCCTCAATACTGCCTGTGGCATGGTATGCGTTTGCTGAGCATCCGCCGCTGCAGTAAAGTCTTGCGAAACAGGTGTTGCACTGTTGACGGGTATAGATATTGCACATTTTGAATCTGCTTCGTACTTCTTCGTTTGTTATGCCGTCAAAGACGTTGCCTAAAAGGTAATCTTTATCGCCTACAAACTGATGGCATGGATAAAGATCCCCCCAAGGAGTAACTGCAACATATTCCGTTCCGACTCCGCATCCGGCAATTCTTTTTGCAATACATGGACCGCCTTCAAGGTCTATCATGTAGTGGAAGAAGGTGAAGCCCTTACCGTTTTTCTCTCGTCTCACCATTTCCATTGCAAGCTCTTCATACTGCTGGAAAAGTGTCGGCAGGTCTTCTTCTCTTAATGCATAAGGAGCGTCGGGAGAAGCCACAACCGGCTCCATTGCAAGCTTTGTAAAGCCTAAATCTGCCATATGGAGAATATCTTTAGTAAAGTCTGTATTGTAGTGGGTATAAGTTCCCCTTATGTAATACTCTTTGTCGCCTCGGCGCTTGACCATTTCTTTAAACTTCGGAAGAATTATGTCATAGCTGCCTTTGCCGGTGCGGCTTACTCTCATCCTGTCGTTTGTCTCTTTTCTTCCGTCAAGGCTCAAAACAACGTTGTGCATCTCTTTATTTGCAAAGTCCATAACCTCTTCGTTAAGGAGTATGCCATTTGTTGTAAGGGTAAAGCGGAAATTCTTATTGTGGATTTTTTCCTGTTCCCTAGCGTATTTTACAAGCTGTTTTACAACTTCAAAGTTCATAAGAGGCTCGCCGCCGAAAAAGTCAACCTCAAGATTTTTTCTTGTGCCGGAGTTGGCAATAAGAAAATCGAGAGCCTGTTTTCCTACTTCAAAGCTCATAAGGGAACGGTCGCCGCTGTATTCGCCTTCACCGGCAAAGCAGTATTTGCAGGCAAGGTTGCAGTCGTGGGCAATATGAAGGCACATTGCCTTTATGACTGTGGGACGATTTTTAAAATCTATTGCAAGATTTTTGTATGTATCCTCTGAGAAGAGCTTACCCTCTTTTTTAAGGGTTTCGATGTCCTCTAAAACCTCAGCTACGTCTTCGGGGGTGACTCCCTCTTTTTCGCCGTAGCGGG
>CAUDRD010000126.1 GCA_958451705.1 uncultured Oscillospiraceae bacterium | reverse complement strand
CCGTTTGCGCCTACCGGGTCTCTTGCGCCGGAAATCATCATAATGGGCAGTCCCACGGGAATTTCCTCGGCCCACTGTGCTCTGCTGCACTCGCTTGCAAGCATGAGCATATCCCTTACAAGAGAATAAGTCATTACAAAACCGCAGTAGGGGTCACAGATGTATTTTTCAACATTTTCAGGATTTTTGCTCAGCCAGTCGTAGTCGGTTCTGGCCTCCGAGGCAAACTGACGGTTCATAATAACATTAAATTCATGGCTGAGACCGGGGGCGGGGGTAGCGGCACCGAAGTTTTCTGCAAGAGCCTTTACAGGACCTTCTGCGACGGAAATAAGCTGCGGAAAATCGCCGGTTCCGCAGAAGATAACGCCGGAAAGCTCATCGCCGAATTTAGCTGCATAGTTTCTCGCACAGAAAGAGCCCATGCTGTGGCCGAACAAAATATATGGCAGATCCGGGTACTTTTTCTTCATTATCTTAGTGAGAATGTGCATATCGTCCACCATTCTGATGTGTCCGTTACGTTCACAGGTATAGCCCAGCTTTTCAAGGCTTTCGGCGGATTTTCCGTGACCGAGATGATCGTTTCCGCAAACTATGAATCCTTTTTCCGCAAGGAATCTTGCAAATTCGTCGTAGCGTTCAATGTGTTCGCACACTCCGTGGGCAATCTGGAAAATCGCCTTTGGAATCTGTTCTTTGTCCTGCCAAATAAGGCAGCGGATTTTATTTGTGCCGGTTGTAGAATTGAAATAAGCTTCTTTAACGGTAATAGCCATTTTCTTACCTCCTTGTATGTAATATGCATAGCATATTTCGTATTTACTTACACATTATACATTATTTTTATGAAAATATCATTAACAATAGTGAAAAATATGTGAAATCAGATTTCCCCTGTTATCTGTATTTAAATGCCATAATAGAATTTGGAAATATAAATTATATTCACCGCACAGATTCTTATAAAAATAAAAGTCCGTCGTTTACTTTTCAGTACGACGGCCTTTCAGTCAGTAAATTTTACAATGTCATTTGGAGTACAGTCTAAAGCTTTGCATAACTTTTCCAGTGTTAAAAGGGTGATGTTTTTATTCTTTTTAAGGGAATCAAGTGTTTTGTTGTCAATACCGCTTTTAAGCAGCTGGTATTGTGTAATTCCTTTATCGCTCATTGCTTTCCATAGGGGAGTGAAATCGATAATAGTCAGACACCTCCTTTTGATTAAATTTTACTAATTATAAACTTTCTGCGAATTTTAGGCACTTTCTGAAAAATTCATATCTTTTTTCTTTTGTCATTGTCCATTTCCATGAGCGATCGTTTTCATTTAAAGGATGTTTATCTGATGCTATAAGTATTGAAACAATGTTTATGTTAAGATAAGCGCCGACACTCAATAGGGCAGAGGTTTCCATATCAACACCTACTGCGCCTTTTTGACGCCAGATTTTCTCTTTAAAAAAAGTCTGTCTGTAAACAGAATCCGTTGAAACAATTGGCAAAGTTTTGCTGTCTGTGATATGCTCTGCGGCTTTTCTGAGCAGTTCTTTGCTGGGCTGAGAATACTCAATATTGCTGTAATAATGTAGAGAAGTTCCCTCCTCTACAAATGCTTTGTTTGGTATTACAATGTCACCGCTTTCTATTTTTTCTGAAAACGCACCAAACATTCCAACTGTGATTACGTTTTTAACTCCTAAGGCGGCAAGAGTTTCCAAAGTATCTACAGCTTGAGGAGCTCCTCTTCCGCCGTCCAGAAAACATATGTTGTGTCCCTTTATCTGATAAACAGGACAGGAAGCCAAAAACCTCGGAAAGGATTTTGTCAATATTTTTGTTCTGTAATGGCTCTTTACAAATGTTTCTCCGCTGTGCATGTAAAAGAGTATTGCTGTTTCTGGCAGAATTAAGTTTTCTCCACCGTGGCAGCTTTCAATGTGCTTTTGAGCAGTTATAATCGCCTGAGTGTTATCTTCCGGATGTTTCCACATAAGCTTAGCTCCTTGATTGAATCATTCACCGTCGGGACTAAATTTTATCCCCTTTTTATGCTTTTCTCTTCGATTTTACCATTCGTTCACCCTTACATCAAGCAAAAACGCAATAACTCCTGCGGAAATCCACTATATAAAATAAAACTATATTATTTTCAGTAATATGTTGATTTTTTTTCCGCATTAGTCTATAATAAAATACAGATAATCGAACATTTGTACTTTAAAGTTTTGGAGGATTATATATGCTCGACAAAAAGAAAGCACTTGAAACGGCTTTGAGCCAGATTGAAAAACAGTACGGTAAAGGTGCGGTAATGCGCCTTGGACAGAATAAAGCAATGAACGTTGAGGCAATTTCAACAGGTTCAATCGCCCTTGATGCTGCAACGGGAATCGGCGGACTTCCCAGGGGACGTATTGTCGAGATATACGGTCCCGAATCTTCAGGTAAAACAACCCTTGCCCTTCACGTTGTTGCAGAAGCTCAGAAGCTTGGGGGGGAAGCTGCTTTCGTTGACGCAGAGCACGCTCTCGACCCTCACTATGCGGCAAATTTAGGTGTTGATGTTGAGTCACTCTTGGTTTCTCAGCCCGATAACGGCGAACAAGCTCTTGAAATTACCGAAGCTCTTGCCCGTTCCGGAGCTATCGACGTGCTTGTAGTTGACTCTGTTGCGGCACTTGTTCCCAGAGCTGAAATTGAAGGCGATATGGGCGACTCCCATGTTGGACTTCAGGCAAGACTTATGTCCCAGGCTCTCAGAAAGCTTGCAGGCGCTATTGCAAAGTCAAACTGCCTTGTAATTTTCATAAATCAGCTTCGTGAGAAAATCGGTGTTGTCTACGGTAATCCTGAGACAACCACCGGCGGACGTGCCCTTAAATTCTATGCTTCAATGCGCATAGACGTAAGAAAGATTGAACAGCTTAAAGCTACCGGAAATGAGTTTGTCGGTTCAAGAACAAGGGCAAAGATAGTTAAAAATAAGGTTGCTCCGCCCTTTAAGGATGCGGAGTTCGATATTATGTACGGCAGAGGAATCTCCAAAGAGGGCGAAATTCTCGACCTTGCCGTTAAATACAATATTATTAATAAGAGCGGCGCATGGTTCTCCTATAACGAAATGCGTCTGGGTCAGGGCAGAGATAACGTAAAAGAGCTTCTCCGTTCAAAGCCCGAAATGATGGAGGAGATTAAAGAAAAGCTTACGGCTGTTATGAAGCCCGATGATTTTTCAGCGGATAAAACAGGCGTAACGGCACGCAAAGCAGCAGCATCGGAAGCCGCTGCGGAGCCTGCTGCCAAGGCTGAAACAACAAAGGCAAAGCCCATAAGCAGAGCCGCAGCAAGGGCAAAGCTTGATATAATCGTTGATGAGGATGACTGATTTTGATACTTACCGCACAAAAGGGAAAGGGCAAAAAAATACATATTCTCATTGACGGTGAGTATTCCTTTACAACTGATGATGAGTTTTGGTTTACCAGCGGAATGAAGTCCGGGGCAAAGATAACCGACGAAGAGTTTACAGATTTTAAAGAGCGTGCCGATTACCGTTTCGGTATGAATAAGGCCATAGATCTGCTTTCGAGGCGTGACTATTCTTCCGCTGAGCTTAATCGAAAGTTATGCGAAAAAATTTCCCCGGAAATAGCCGCACGGGTTATGGAGCGAGTAGAGGAGCTGAGCCTCATAGATGATGAAGCCTATGCGGCAAAAATGGCGGAATATTATCAGCAGTCTAAGGGAATGGGCAAAAAAGGCATAAAAAATCAGCTTTACCGCCGTGGTATTGACAGTGATATTATAGAGCGTACTCTTGAAAATCTTCAGAGCGATGAAAAAATGTCCGCTGTTGCGCTCATAAGAAAAAAGTATTATAATAGTCTGACAGATGAAAAGGGCCGAAAAAGAGTGTTTTCAGCCCTTGTTCGTCTTGGTTACAGCTATTCAGATATAAGAAGCGCAATGAGCGAATGTGCGCAGGATATTGATTTTTATTGCGAGGATTAAATTATGAGTAAAAGTCATCACGAAGAAAAGAAAAAGGTAGGCATGATTTCCCTTGGCTGTCCCAAAAATCAGGTAGACGCCGAAATAATGCTTTCCAAAATATCAGAAAAGTATGAGATTGTTGACGACGCATATGACGCTGATGCGGTTATAGTCAACACCTGCGGATTTATTGCCGACGCAAAGCAGGAGGCAATAGATACAATCCTTGAAATGACGGAGCTAAAGGACGAGGGCAGCGTAAAGCACGTTGTAGTTACAGGATGTCTTGCCGAAAGATACCGTGACGAAATCAAAGAGGAAATTCCTGAAGTTGATGCAGTTGTGGGAATCGGAGCCAATAAAGACATCTGCGAAATTCTCGACAGAGTTTTTGAGGAGGAAGAGGTAAGGGAATATCCTCCTAAAAAGGAGCTTCCCCTTGAGGGTGAGAGAATCCTTACAACTCCTCCTTATACAGCTTATATTAAAATCTCCGAGGGCTGCTCAAACTGCTGTACTTACTGTGCAATTCCCTCAATAAGAGGACCTTTCAGAAGCAGAACTATTGAGAGCATCGTTGAAGAAGCCAAAACTCTTGCGGAAAACGGAGTTAAAGAGCTTGTAGTTGTGGCTCAGGATACCACACGCTACGGTGAAGATCTCTATGGAGAAAACAAACTCTGTGACCTTTTAAATGAGCTTTGCAAAATTGAGTCTCTTGTATGGATAAGACTTCTCTACTGTTATCCCGACCGCATCACCGATGAGCTTTTGGAGACTATTGCCGAAAACGAAAAGATATTAAATTACATAGATCTCCCCCTCCAGCACTGTAACGGAAAAATCCTTGCCGCTATGAACAGAACAGGGGACAGGGAATCCCTTACTGCTCTTATTAAAAAGATAAGGGAAAAAATACCCGATGTTATAATCAGAACTACTTTTATAACGGGCTTCCCCGGCGAAGGCGACGAGGAATTTGAAGACCTTGCTGAATTTATAAACGAAATAGAGTTTGAGCGTCTGGGCTGTTTTGCCTATTCGGCGGAAGAGGGTACAAAGGCGGCTGAGCTTCCCGATCAGGTCGACGAGGATGTAAAAAAACATCGTGCAGAGTTGATTATGCAGGATCAATATGGTATAGTTGAATGTAAGAATAATGAATGTGTCGGAAAAACTTTTGACGTTCTCGTAGAGGGGTACGACGGATACACCGACAGCTACTACGGAAGATCCTATATGGATGCGCCTGATGTAGACGCTTCGGTCAGCTTTACCTGTAAAGATGAGCTTAGTGAAGGCGATTTTGTAAAGGTAAAGATTTTCGACGTTTCAGATTACGACCTGATAGGCGAGGCTTT
>CAUDRD010000125.1 GCA_958451705.1 uncultured Oscillospiraceae bacterium | reverse complement strand
ATAGTATATACTTATTGTCAAGTTAAATTTCAAGAAGTATATCTGCTTTCCGGTAATATTGAAAAACAAATTTTTATAGGGTATAATTTATTTAAATGTAAAAACTCTGATTTAATTAAAACTTATCAAAGGATGATAATTGTGAAGGTTTGTATTATTGGCGGCGGAAACATCGGTACTGCAATGGCAGCTATAATCGCCGAAAGAGGCCACGAAGTTATTATAAAAACCGGAAAACCGAGCCGCTGGTCGGAAAAAATCATTTATACTGACAGCGAAACAGGTGACTGCTTTTCAGCAAATTTATCTTTAATTACAGATAAAGCTCAAGACGCCGCTCAGGCAGACGTAATATTTATTACTGTCCCTTCATTTTCTCTTAAAAATGTTATGGAAGAAATAAAGCCGTACATTAAACCGGATACAGCTATCGGCATTATTCCGGGAACAGGAGGAGCCGAATTTATTTTACACCCGCTGATTAAAGAAGGATATACTGTATTCGGTTTTGACCGTGTTCCGTGTATATCGAGAGTGACTGAATACGGTAAAAAAGTTTCTGCAAGCAAGAAAAAATCCGTTCGTTTAGCCGCCTTTAACTGCCCCGATAAGAAACTTCTATGTGAAAAAATGTTTGACCTTTTAGGCGTTGAGTGTCTGGAGCTTAAAAATTATCTAACCGTTACTTTTACCCCCTCAAATCCGATCCTTCACACAACACGTCTTTATGCAATGTACCAGGGAGCGGCGCCGTCATATTCCTGGCCCGAAAACATTCCCTTTTATGAAAGCTGGGACAACCTCTCTTCTGAAATGCTCATTAAGTGCGACAATGAGCTTCAGGGACTGTGCAAAAAAATTGACGGTCTTGACCTTACAGGCGTTATCCCCCTGACGATACACTATGAGTCACCGACAGTTGAAGCTATGACAAACAAAATCTCACATATTCCCGCCTTTAAGGGAATCTCCTCCCCAATGGTTCAGCAGGATGGAAAATACGTTCTCGATCTCAATTCCAGGTATTTTACCGAAGATTTCCCCTACGGCCTGTGCATAATAAAGGGATTTGCGGAAATTTTTCATTATCCTGTTCCCAATATTGATAAAGTTCTTAAATGGTATCAGGATATAAGCGGGAAGGTATACGAGACAGAAACCGGATTTGACGGTCCTGATCTTAAAGATACCGCCGTTCCGCAGCTTTACGGAATTAAAACGCCTGAAGACGTGTATAGTCTTTATAAATAAAATAAACTCAAGTAATATTTAAATACCGTTTAAGCAGAAAACTTAAACGGTATTTTTTCATAAGATTTTGTATTTTACAAATTGCCCAAATTAAATTGTCTCATATCCGTGAGCCTGGGCAAGCATCATATCCTTAACTTTCATAAGTCTCGTGGTGGTGCTTCGCTCATTTTCATCAAGCTTCATGGTGATATACTTAATGGTTTCCTGATACTGTGGAATCATAACGTGCTCCAGAGCATTGACTCGTCTGCGGGTTTTCTCGATTTCATCAGCCATCATCTGACAGGACTTTTCGACCTCCGCAAGCCTTAACATGAGTGGCATAATATCCGAAAGGGACTTTACGGCAATATCGAGATCGTCGGATGTAAAGGCATAACCGTAAGAATAAATGTCATCTTCCTTTGCGGTTTTCATCTTTACATCGTATTTCGGTATCATGACGCTCATTACATTCTGTTCGCTTATGTCCAGCTCCATGGACTGAGTGGGAAGCATAAGGGCAACATCAATTGTATTATCGCTCATAACCGAACGTGCAACCGCCATATGAGCATTTGCACGGGCAATACCCTCTTCCACCTTGCGGCGAAGCTCTTTATTTTCCCTGACAAGATCAAGAAAACGGCGCATAAGCTCATCGCGCTTATCTTTAAGGAGCTTGTGTCCACGCTGAGCCGTTACAAGCTTACGCTTTAAATTGGTAAGCTCCATTCTTGTGGGATTTATATTCAGTACCGCCATATTTCTCAGACCTTTCCGTAATACTGGTCAAGAAGCTTATCACTGATACGTTTAAGCTCGCTTCTGGGAAGAATGGAGAGCAGCTTCCAGCCGAGGTCAAGGGTTTCCTCGATGCTTCGGTCGGTTTCATTGCCCTGGGCAACATACTGCTTTTCGAACTCGTCGGCAAACTTTGCATAGAGTTTATCAATATCCGTAAGAGCGGCCTCGCCCAAAATAACCATAAGCTCTTTTGCATCCTTTCCTCTGGCATAGGCGGAGAAAAGCTGGTTCATGGTATTTGAATGGTCGGCTCTCGTCTTGCCCTCGCCTATACCCTTATCTTTAAGACGTGAAAGAGACGGCAAAACGTCAATGGGCGGGATGATACTCTTTCTGTAAAGCTCACGGCTGAGAATAATCTGACCCTCGGTGATGTATCCCGTAAGGTCGGGAATTGGATGGGTTTTATCGTCTTCTGGCATTGAGAGAATGGGTATCATTGTGATACTTCCCTCTTTACCTTTCTGACGACCTGCACGCTCATAAATTGAAGCAAGGTCTGTATACATGTAACCTGGATAGCCTCGTCTGCCGGGAACCTCTTTACGGGCTGCGGAAACCTCACGGAGAGCATCCGCATAGTTAGTGATATCTGTAAGGATAACGAGAACGTGCATTCCCTTATCGAAAGCAAGATACTCTGCGGCTGTAAGAGCCATTTTAGGTGTGGCAATTCTTTCAATTGCCGGGTCGTTGGCAAGGTTTGAGAACATGACCGTTCTGTCAAGAGCACCTGTTTCACGGAAGCTTTCAACAAAATAGTTTGATTCCTCGAAGGTGATACCCATAGCCGCAAAAACAACGGCGAACTGTTCGTTTTCGCCTCTGACCTTTGCCTGACGGGCTATCTGTGCGGCAAGCTGTGCATGAGGCAGACCGGAAGCCGAAAAGATAGGCAGCTTCTGTCCTCTGACAAGGGTGTTAAGTCCATCAATGGCGGAAACACCTGTCTGAATAAACTCCTGAGGATAAGCTCTTGCGGCGGGATTTATAGGCGTACCGTTGACGTCCATTCGCTTTTCGGGAATGATTTCGGGGCCGCCGTCAATGGGTCTTCCGAGTCCGTCAAAAACTCTGCCAAGCATATCCTCTGACACACCGAGCTCCATCTGACGGCCAAGGAAGCGAACCTTACTCTCTGCAAGGTTGATTCCCGTTGAGCTTTCAAAAAGCTGTACAAGGGCATCGGTACCATTTATTTCGAGAACTCGGCAGCGTCTTTTTTCTCCGTTTGAAAGCTCGATTTCACCAAGCTCATTGTAGGTTACTCCTTCAACCTGTTTGACAAGCATGAGAGGACCTGCAACCTCCTGAATTGTTCTATATTCTTTTGGCATCAGTAATCCTCCTTTGTATTAAGAATTTCACTTGTCTGAGTTAGAAGCGCTTTATGAACTGCGGCATATTCGCTGTCAACGTTGTATTCTTCAACATACTTAAAGCGTCCGATACTCTCACGCACAGGCATGGAAACGAGTTTTTCTATATCTGCACCTTTTTGAAGAGATTCGAGACATACATCGTAGAACTCAATAACAAGGCTCATCATAAGGAACTGCTTTTTAAGTGAGGTATAAGTGTCAACCTCATGGAAAGCAAGCTGATGAAGGAAGTCCTCACGGATTGACCTTGCAGCTTCCATTTTAAGTCTGTCGGGCGGAGAAAGAGCATCCATACCCACAAGCTTTACTATTTCATCCAAAGCAGCCTCTTCTGATAAAAGAGTCATTATTCTTGCTCGAAGGTCGGTCCAGCTTGCATCTACGTTTTTATTAAACCATTTGCCCAGTGTATCGGCATAAAGGGAATAACTTGTAAGCCAGTTAATAGCCGGGAAATGACGCTTATAGGCCAGGGCTGAATCGAGTCCCCAGAAAACCTTGACAATTCTAAGGGTTGCCTGAGAAACTGGCTCAGATATATCACCACCGGGAGGAGAAACGGCTCCGATTACGGAAAGTGCTCCCTCTCTGCCGTCCTTACCCATTGAGATAACTCTTCCGGCACGCTCATAGAACTGAGCAAGACGGCTTCCGAGATATGCGGGATATCCCTCTTCACCGGGCATCTCTTCAAGACGTCCCGACATTTCACGAAGAGCCTCAGCCCAGCGTGATGTGGAATCTGCCATAAGTGCTACGGAATAGCCCATATCTCTGAAATATTCGGCAATAGTGATTCCTGTATAAATTGAAGCCTCACGGGCTGCAACAGGCATATCGGAGGTGTTGGCTATTAGCACTGTTCTCTCCATAAGTGATTTGCCTGTATGGGGGTCAATAAGCTCCGGGAACTCATTGAGAACGTCAGTCATTTCGTTACCGCGTTCACCGCAGCCGATATATACAACTATATCCGCCTCAGCCCATTTTGCAAGCTGATGCTGTGTAACAGTTTTACCGCTTCCGAAAGGTCCCGGAATAGCGGCAACACCACCCTTGGCAATGGGGAAAAGAGCGTCTATTACGCGCTGACCTGTTACAAGAGGCACATCGGGAGCAAGCTTTTTGGCAAAAGGACGACCCTTTCTTACAGGCCATTTCTGCATAAGGCCGACTTTAATTTCATTGCCTTTTTCATCTGTAAGAACACATACGGTATCTGTTATTTTATAATCGCCCTCAGAAATTTTGCTGACTTTACCGCCTATTCCAGGAGGCACCATTATTTTATGATTTACTACATCTGTTTCCTGAACAGAGCCGACTACATCTCCGCCGACAACTTCATCTCCCTCTTTTACGCAGGGAACAAAATGCCATACTTTCTCTCTATCGAGAGCGGGAACTTCAATTCCCCTTTGAAGGTTATTGCCGGAGATTTTCATAATCTCAACCAGCGGACGCTGGATACCGTCAAAAATACTGCTTATAAGACCGGGACCTAATTCAACGCTCAGGGGCATATCCGTTGACTCAACCGGTTCACCTGTTCCGAGACCGGAGGTCTCCTCGTAAACCTGAATAGATGCCTTATCTCCGTGCATCTCAATGATTTCGCCTATGAGTCTTTGGCTGCTGACACGGACAACGTCAAACATGTTTGCATCCTTCATACCGGATGCAACAACAAGAGGTCCGGAAATTTTAGTTATTGTTCCAACACTCATTTAGACACTCGCTTTCTGTTAATCTGACAGTATATCGGAGCCGACAGCCTTTTCCACAAAGCGGCTGACCGACTTCATACCCATGCCGTTGTTTCCCGTTACTCCCGGAATGGGAATAATTGCGGGAACGGCAGCAGATTTATATTTTTCTATTTCTGTTTCTATCTGTACAGCAAGAGATTCCGTAATATAAATAACAGCATATCCTGATTCCGCCATAGTC
>CAUDRD010000124.1 GCA_958451705.1 uncultured Oscillospiraceae bacterium | reverse complement strand
GGTACACAGTCTACCGTTCTGGGTCTTATCGGAGATACAGCGTCAATTGATATAGACTACGTTCAGGCTCAGAGTATTGTTGAAAGCGTTAAAAGAGTTCAGGAGCCCTACAAAAAGGCAAACAGAAAATTTCATCCGGACGATACCGTCATAAAAATAGGAAATACTCAAATCGGCGGAGGCAACCTTACAATAATGGCAGGCCCCTGCTCCGTTGAAAGCGTTCCCCAGATGCATGAGGTTGCACAGAGAGTTAAGGCAGCGGGAGCCACCTTCCTCAGAGGCGGCGCATTCAAGCCTCGCACCTCACCCTACGCTTTCCAGGGACTTCGTGACGAAGGTCTTAAAATGATGCTCGAAGCCAAAAAGGAAACGGGACTTCCCATAGTTACGGAGATTATGAGCGCTGAGCATATTCCGCTTTTCGAGGACGTTGACGTTATTCAGGTGGGTGCAAGAAATATGCAGAACTTTGAGCTTCTTAAAGAGCTTGGTAAGCTGGACAAGCCCATTCTTCTTAAAAGAGGTCTTGCAAACACCATTGAAGAAACACTTATGAGTGCAGAATACATTATGAGCGGCGGAAACGAAAAGGTCATTCTCTGCGAAAGAGGTATCCGCACCTTTGAAACATACACAAGAAACACCCTTGATATTTCCGCAATTCCCGCTTTCAAGCGTCTTTCACATCTTCCAGTAATTGTTGACCCCAGCCATGCTGCGGGAATTACCTGGATGGTAGAGCCTCTTGCCCTTGCAGCCGTTGCAGCAGGCGCTGACGGACTTATGATAGAAGTTCACAATAATCCCAAAAAAGCTCTTTCAGACGGCGCTCAGTCCCTTACGCCTGATCAGTTTGATGAAACTGCGGCAAAGGCTCTGGCGCTTGCAAAATCAATGGGCAGAAACGTTTGAGAAAAGAGAAGAGTATGAAAAAAATAAGAGTAAATACAGGAAGAAAATACGATATTTTTATTGAACGAAACATTCTCTCCTCCTGCGGTCAGATAGTGAGAAGTGTTTCAAAAGCCGGTACCGCCGCAATTGTAACCGACAGCAATGTAGCTCCTATCTACCTTCAAAGAGTAAAAGCTTCTCTGGAAAAAGAGGGATTTCGAACAATCACTTTTACTTTCCCGGCAGGAGAAACCTCCAAGACAATCGCCACCGTTACGGATATTCTAAATTTCTTTGCGGAAAATTCTATGACTCGCTCCGATATCGCAGTAGCCCTCGGAGGAGGAGTTACGGGAGACCTCACGGGCTTTGCCGCCGCAATATATATGAGGGGCATTGAATTTATACAGATTCCCACCTCCCTCCTTGCACAGATTGACTCTTCCGTAGGCGGCAAAACAGGAGCCGACCTGCCGTCAGGCAAAACTTGTGTGGAGCTTTTCATCAGCCCTCGGCGGTCATTATCGACCCTGAGGTACTTAAAACTTTGCCTGAGAAATTCTTCTCCGACGGTATGGCTGAGGCTATAAAGTACGGCTGCATTGCGGATGAAAGTCTCTTTGAAAAAATCAAAGAAGGTATCAACACGGAAAACGCAGATTCCATGATTTATAGATGCGTCGATATTAAAAGAGAGATAGTCGAACACGACGAAAAGGAAAAAGGAGAGCGTATGCTCCTGAATTTCGGCCACACCTTAGGTCATTCCGCTGAAAAGCTAAGTGACTTTACACTTACCCACGGTGAAGGAGTGGGCATAGGAATGTACATTATGGCAAAGGCAGGAGAAAAACAGGGAGTTACCGAAGTGGGAAGCAGCGAGAAAATAGCAGAGCTTCTTAAAAAATACTCTCTTCCCCTGTCATGCGATATAAGTCTCCAAGACCTTTGCTCCGGCGCTCTTACAGATAAGAAAAGGTCGGGAAGCAATATAAATATTGTTCTTCTTAATAAAATCGGCTCCGCCTTTACTAAGAAGCTGCCTGTAGAAGAGCTTTATGATTTTGTAAAATAAACGGTGAAAATATATGAAAGAAGCTATAATTTATCCATCCGTTCTTAAGGGAGAGGTAACTGTACCTCCCTCAAAAAGTGTTCTTCACAGAGCCATAATCTGTGCAATGCTTGCAAAGGGAAAAAGCGTTATAAGAAACGCTTCTTCTTCAAAGGACATCACTGCCACAATCAACGCTGCAAAGGCGATGGGCGCTGATATAACCTTTGACGGAGAAACAATAACTGTAAACGGAGGAACCTTTACAGAGAAAAAGGCAGAAATTAACTGCTTTGAATCAGGCTCAACCCTTCGTTTTATGGTTCCCGTTGCCGCTTCTCTTGGAATAGATGCAGTTTTCACCGGCGAGGGACGACTTCCCCAAAGGCCAATAAAAGAACTCACTGAGATAATCTCCTCGGGAGGAGTAAAATGCAGCGGAGATGCCCTTCCCCTCGAGATAAACGGAAAACTTCGTGCAGGTGAGTATAAAATAAGAGGAGACATAAGCTCCCAGTATATTACAGGACTTCTTCTCTCCCTTCCCCTATGCGATGGCGACAGTAAAGTAGAACTCCTTACCCCTCTCCAGTCAAAGGGATATGTAGACATAACCATAGGGGTTATGTCGGATTTCGGCGTTAATGTAACTCCCACGGAAAAGGGCTGGTTTATTAAAGGTAATCAGCTTTACACCCCCCGTGAGTTTACCGCCGAGGGAGATTGGTCACAGGCAGCATTTTTTCTTGTGGCTGCCGCACTGAATAAAGAGAGTGAAATAACCGTCAGAGGACTAAATCCCCTTTCTAAACAGGGAGACAGAGAAATTTTTGATATTTTGGCCCGTTTCGGCGCAGATATAAAGTGGAATAACGGAAAAGTAATCTGTAAAGGTAAAGAACTTAACAGCCTTACTATAGACGCTTCACAGATACCCGACCTTGTACCGATTTTAGGGGTTTTAATGGCTTTTTCAGATAAAAGCGGAGAAATTTTCGGCGGTGAACGGCTGCGTATAAAGGAAAGCGATCGCCTTTACACCCTTTGCGACGGACTTTTAAAGCTGGGCTTTAAGGTTCAGGAAACTCCGGGAGGAATAATTTTCACTGCCGGCGGTCACGGTACAGGCGAATGTAAAGTAAAAGGCTTTAATGACCACAGAATCGTAATGGCAATGGCCATTGCGGCTCTCTATTACGGTTATAAGGTTACCATAGACGATGCTCAGAGCATTGAAAAATCCTATCCTCGTTTCTTTGAGGATTACAACAGGCTGGGAGGAAAAGCAAATGTCATCAATATTCGGTGAAAAGCTTAAAATATCCGTTTTCGGTGAAAGTCACGGTGCGGGAATAGGCGTTGTAATAGACGGTATTCTTCCAGGAGCCGAAATAGACCTTGAAGAAGTTCAGTTTCAAATGTCAAGGCGCAGTCCCGGAGGCGTTGAAGGCTCAACGAAGCGAGACGAAGCGGATAAATTCGAAATACTCTCCGGTATGCTGGAAAACAGAACTACAGGAGCGCCTTTGTGTGCCTTTATCCGCAACACAAATACCCGCTCCGGGGATTACGGAAACATTGCCCTGCTCCCCCGTCCCTCCCATGCCGATTATACAGGCTTTGTAAGGTACAGCGGCTTTAATGACATAAGAGGCGGAGGCCATTTTTCAGGCCGCCTTACAGCTCCCATAGTCTTTGCCGGCAGCGTTTGCAGGCAGATTTTAAAGAAAAAAGGCATTATGATAGGGGCACATATTTACAGCGTTGGCAGTGTAAAGGACATTCCATTTACAGACTGTGACATCCCCCTGGAGCTTTTAAACTCCCTTACAAGGGAAAGATTCTGCACAATAAGCAAAGATGCCGCAGAAAAAATGAAGGTGGAAATCGAAAAAGCAAGGCTTCAGGCCGACAGCATTGGCGGAGTTATTGAATGTGCCGTAACGGGGCTTCCTGCGGGAATCGGCTCCCCTATGTTTGAAACCGTTGAGGGACGTTTAGCTTCAATGATGTTTTCAGTTCCGGCAGTAAAGGGAATAGAGTTCGGCAAAGGCTTTGAAATTTCCAAAATGCTCGGTTCTCAGGCAAACGACCCCTTCTACTATGATGAAAACGGCGAAGTTAAAACAAAGACAAATAACAACGGCGGAATTTTAGGCGGCATAACCACCGGAATGCCCCTTATTTTCAGAACTGCCATTAAGCCCACTTCATCAATAGGCAAAGAGCAGGATACAATTAACTTATCGGAAAAGAAAAACGACAAGCTCATAATAAAAGGACGTCATGACAGCTGCATTGCAGTGCGTGCCGTTCCGGTTATAGAGGCTGCCGCAGCAGTTGCCGTAACGGACATACTTTTAAGCGAAGGATTTTTTTCACAAAGAGAGGATTAATAAATGGGTTATTTAGACGAGGTTAGAAAAGAGATTGACGAAATAGACGAAAAGCTGCTTCCCCTGATTATAAGGCGTATGGATGCTGCAAAAAAAGTAGCGGCGATTAAAAAGGAACACAATATTCCGGTTTTAAACTCAAAAAGAGAAGACGAAATTCTTAAAGAGATGAGCGAAAAAGGCGGAGAATACTCTGCGGCTGTAAAAATCGCTTATTCAACTTTTATGGATATAAGCAGAGCTTTACAGCACGAAATTTTAGGCTCGGGAGAAGAGCTTAGAAAAGAAATTACCGCCGGATGCTATGAAACAGGAACAGAAAATCCGAAAGTAATCTGCCAGGGCACTGAGGGAGCTTATTCCGCAAAGGCCGCAGAGCTGTTCTTTGGCAATACGCCGGGATACAGCCGCTTTTTCTGTAAAAGCTTTGAAGAAATTTTCTCCTCCGTCGCTTCTGGAGAAGCCGACTTCGGCGTTGTGCCCGTTGAAAACTCCACAGCAGGCTCCGTCCATGAAAATTTCGACCTTATAATGAAATACAGGCTCTATATCGCTGGAGCAATTGACCTGCCCGTATGCCATTGTCTTTGCGCTGTTTCGGGAGCGGAAATGGACACAATAAACGACGTTATCTCCCACCCTCAGGGACTTATGCAGTGCAAGGAGTTTACGGAAAAACATGGCTTTAACACCATCAGCGCAGAAAACACCGCTTTTGCAGCTCAAAAGGTTGCACAAAGCGGCAGAACAGATATAGCCGCAATATGCTCAGAAGAAGCCGCTAAAAAATTCGGACTTAAAATTTTGCAGAAAAACATTCAGTCAATTCCCCATAACACCACCCGTTTTCTTATTCTCTCAAAGAAGCTGATTATCCCCGAAAAGGCAGACAAAATCAGCCTTATCTTCTCAATTCCCCACGTTACCGGCTCTCTGTACCGTATTTTGGGAAGGTTTGCAATATGCGGACTTAACCTTACAAAGCTGGAATCACGGCCAGCTAAGGACTCCGGTTTCAGTTACTTTTTCTATCTTGATTTTACAGGTTCCGTCCGTGACAGCGAAACCTTAAATCTTTTATGCGCTC
>CAUDRD010000123.1 GCA_958451705.1 uncultured Oscillospiraceae bacterium | reverse complement strand
TGTCCGCCTTTTACTGCGGCGGCGATTACTGCCAAAGTCGATATAACCGCCGCAGCACATACAATTACAGTAAGTCCTACCCCATTTTATCAATCACCCATTCGTTTTTGCATTTTTCTATATTTGCCTCGCTTGTTACATTTTGACTTTTTGCAAGCCGCAGCAAATATCTGTACCGTGCCTTGAGAGCTTCGATTTCGTAAATTGTAGATTCCAAGAGATCGTCATCCTGCTCATAGCCGAAATTTTCGTATGCGGTTTCAATTTTTCTGCATACTTCTCTTATTTCATTTAAAAGCTTCTGCTCAGGTGTTTCAATTTCCTTTGCCCTCAGTTTTTCAGTGCTGAGAAGTCGTATTTTCTTTTCCAATATCGTTGTCCCTCCCGTTTATACTTATGTCTAAGTATTGTGCAATTATTACCATAAATATACAGTTTTGTATTATTTATTTTTTGTAGGATTATTTCTATTTCTATTTGGAATAATAATCAAATTGACAGAAGCTCCAAAAAGTTGTACAATTCATTTGATTGGTTTTAGCAATATTACTGATAAATTTATCATTGGAAAGGGATGAATTTTTTGGAATACAGTAAACTTTTTTCTGAGGGAAAAATTGGCAACGTAACAATCAAAAACAGAGTTGTCATGTCCCCTATGGTTATGGACGTCGGCGCAATTGACGGAACTCCAAACGAACAGATGATTGACTATTATGAGGAACGTGCAAAGGGCGGAGTTGGACTTATAATTACCGAGGCCACCCGTGTTGACGACAGCACAGGCCTTTTGGCTCCCCGTCAGCTCGGAATGTCCCGTGACAAACACATTGAGCCTTTTGCAAAAATGGTTTCAAGAATACACCGCCACGGTACAAAAATTTTCTGCCAGCTTCATCATCCGGGCCGACAGAGCTATTCTCTTCTCATAGGCACATGGAATATCAGCCAGGCTATCGGCAGCCGCTGGAGCGGATATTGGGACATATTTTTTTCCGTTGCAAAATACAATAAACAGCTCGAAAAAACAGGGCTTCTTCTACCTGTAGTTGCTCCTTCCGCTATTCCCTGCAGACATCAGAAGCAAAAGACCCGCGCTCTTCGTGTTTCGGAAATTAAAAAAATCATTTCTGAATTCGGTGACGCTGCAAAAAGAGTTAAGCTTGCCGGCGGCGACGGAGTTGAGCTCCACGGTGCTCACGGCTACCTTATTCAGCAGTTTTTAAGCCCACACACAAACAAGAGAACCGATGAGTACGGCGGTTCTTTTGAAAACCGTATGCGCTTCGTTTCAGAAATCATTGCTGATATCAGAGAAAAGTGCGGACCTGATTTTCCGATTATTGTTCGCCTTTCCGTTGAGGAATTTTATAGTAAATTAGGTGATCCCGATGAGGGAATAACTCTTCCCGAGGGAATTAAAATTGCAAAAGAGCTTGAGAAATTAGGCGTTGACGCTCTCGATATCTCCTGTGCCTCTTACGAAGCCATGAACTACTGGCTTGAGCCTGTTGAGTATGAAGTAGGATGGCGAAAATACCTTGCAAAGGCAGTTAAAGAAAGCGTAAGTATTCCTGTTTTAGCAGCAAACCTTATACGCAGCCCGGAACAGGCGGAGCAGCAGATAGAAGAAGGCACTCAGGACTTTGTAAGCCTTGGCCGTCCCCTTTTAGCTGACCCTGACTGGGCAAACAAAGCTAAAGAAGGCAGAACCAAAGAGATTAAAAGATGTATTTGCTGCCTCTGGTGCTTTGAAAGTATGCTTACAAATGCATTCTACGGTATGCCCGGTCAATGCGCCGTAAACCCCAGAACAGCCCGTGAGGTGGGAATACCCAAAGACCCGCCAAAGGACGGTGCAGGACGCACAGTGGCCATTATAGGAGCAGGTCCGGCAGGACTTATGGCGGCGGAAACTCTTGGCAGAAGAGGCTTTAAACCTGTTGTATTTGAAAAGGAAAAATTTATCGGCGGACAGCTTCAGCTTGCCAACAAGCCTCCCCACAAGGAAAAAATCAGCTGGTGCTACGAAGATTTGGAAACCGCTGCAAGAAAATACGGAGCAAAAATACTTCTTGAAACTCCGGCAACGGTAGAAAAGCTTAAAGAGATAAACCCATATGCTGTATTTGTAGCAACGGGAGCCAAAGCGATAGTTCCCAAAATTGAAGGAGCAGACGGCGAAAACGTATGCACCGTAACGGAAATATTAAACGGCACCATTAAACCGGAAAACAAAAAAATCGCCGTTATCGGCTCCGGCATGACAGGACTTGAAACCTCCGATATGCTTGCGGAAAACGGCAATGAAGTAATTGTAGTTGAAATGGCTAATACCGTAGCTCCGGGAACCTACCATCAGCACACAGATAACATTCTTCCAAAGCTTCAGGAAAAAGGCGTACAGATTGTCACAAGCCAAAAGCTTGTTAAGGTAACCGATAAGACAATAGAGCTTGAAGATGTAACTGACGGTATTAAAACCAGCTTCCCTGTGGACCTTGTGGTACTTTCAGTAGGAGTAAGAAGTTGCAATGAGATTGTTGAGGATATTAAGAATAATTTCGACAATGTATTTGTAGTAGGTGACGCAAATAAGCCCGGCAGAATAGCCTCCGCTACAAGAGAGGCCTTTGACGCCGCAAGAAAACTTAAATAACTTCTTAAAGCCAAAATATGGAGCAGCTAACTGAAAACGTTAGCTGCTCCATAAATTTTTTCTGTTTTAATTTTAAACTTTAGTATTTACGAGAAAGCTTTTACAACAACGATACTGTAATTTAATTGCTCTCTAGTGGATTTTTGTTGTGTAAACAAACCAAAATCAAAAACCATCTATAAATGCAATCAATAATCGTACATACAAATGCCCTTAATTAAAGCTCTGCCCTTTGAGCGGAATAGTTTATGTCTACCTTCTTTTTAAACAAAAGATAGTCGTACTCAGGACACCACTGATCGCCTAACTCCACTTTGTTTTTAAACGTCTCCTCATCAGCGGCAACTTCAATAGCTGTTATGCCTCGCAGCTCACCGTTATCTTTATAAACGGTATCCCAAAAAGCATGATGTCCTATATAGGTCACAGATGATGGAATATAAATATACGACATCGTCTGATTGTAGCTGAAGGCATCTGAGCCTATGTATTCCAAACCTTCAGGAAGAGAAAGATAAACTTCACCAAGGACATCCTGGGATGTAAAATGGGTGTCCTCATACACATCATCCGATATGTATGTATACACATTTTCAAGTCTGGTAGATTTGAAAAATGCAAGGGTTTCAATCCTCTTAACTCCCTCGGGCAGATATACATCGGCAAGATAAGCGTAATTAAAGGCAAGTTCATCAATTTCGGTAACGGTGGATGGCACAACATAAGTCAAAGCATCATTTACATACTGCTCAAATTTGGGATCTTCCTGAGTCAATTCAGACCAATTTCCATCCTTATCATACTGAGTGAAACCGTATTTCTCGCAAAGGTATTCGTCATGATTTATCGGATAACAAATAAGCTCCGTTTTATCTTTGTTATACAATACGCCGTCTATATCGCAATAATTTGGGTTGTTGTCATCTACATAAATACATTCCAGTGCCCAGCAGGAATAAAAAGCCTTACTCTCAATATCTGTCACATTGGCTCCGATGTTGATTACCTTAAGCTTTTCGTCACAGTTAAATGCATATTCCTTTATTGAGGTTACGGTTTTATCTTCATCTCTCACAAATTTGAAATTAGTTTCCGGGTCATGATTGTTTTCATCTAAAACAACCGACATTACCTTATCTATATCCAGCTCAGTGATGTAACCGGTATTGCTGAACTTTGTAAGCTCATAGGTTCCGCTTGTATTATCCTTGTATTCAAACGTTTCCTTCTGTACAGTGCGCACGCTGAAATAACAGGAAATTGATACGGCAACAATGATTACAAGAGTGAATATTATTTTTTTCAAAGTATAGTGTTTATATGGCTTTCTTATGTGAGGAGGTGCAAGGCCCTCTACCTGATATGTCCATATTTCATCATCTTTAATATCCAAAACGACCGGTTCTTCCGGCACATATTTTGCTTTTTTCTTCTTTTTCACTGTATTCACCACCCCGTTATCCCAAATAGCTTCCTGCGACCGATGTGCCTTCTTCTTCAGCCTGCTTTTCGGTAACTTCAGCACGGCGTTTTAAAACTGCCATAACCTTATTTTGCTTTTCGCTGTCATAGTCCCAGAAGAAATAAGGAATAGTCATAAGCAGATATCCTAAAATATCTATGGCCATGGGGATTGCGATAATTTTCACCCTCGAAGCATCGACAAAGAGCACATCCCAGTTACTGTTAAAACCAAAGGTAAGAAGCAATATGGGGATAATCAGTCCGACAAAAGAGGTAATCGGTCCTGTAAACCATCCGAAAACGCTGGCAAAGTTTTCAAGACGCTCACCTGACAAATACATCTGATAGTCTCCGATACGGATATTCATATCATGACTTGCTGTTGTAGGTACGGTCTTTGTCATTTCCATAAAGAACAAGACTGCACAGCAAATCGAACCACAGAGAATCAAATTATCGCCGCATAAAATGATGGCTGCAATTATAACTGTATATCCGACCGCACGGGTAAGCTGATAGAAAATCATAATCTGTTTATATGAAAATCTCCTCAGGAAATAGGGGGAAAGCAGATCCGGTGGTGTTCCCGCAAAAGAAATAAGTCCCACTATAAGACCGTATAAAAGACCGCTTAAACGGAAGGTGTAAAGATAAATTACCGTAGTAAACACAAGCATACCGTTGCCCAGTGAATCTAAAAGGCCAACAATATTATTAATCCATAAATATTTGTTGTGAAGAACGCCGAACATACCATCCCAGAACTTTATCTGAACTTTTTTCTCAAGGGGCGGCTGCGGTATTCTCTCTTTAATTTTACCCGCAAACAGCATGGTTAAGGTTGCCGCAGTTATAAAAGTAATTGGAATAACATATCTGTAAACATTTATATCTGCCCAATCGTAACGGAGCATACCAATAATTGCGGGAAGAATAATTCCAAGCAATGAATTGAAAACATGAGATATTTTTATCGGATAGCTTCTGACAAGAATACGTTCGCGAAGGTTGGGACTGATACTGCGTGTGCAAACTTCAAGGTTATTTGCAAAACCGAAAACGTTATAGCAAGCAAATAGAAGGTTTGCCATCCAAACTCTCGTGGCAACATCGGTAACATTATAAATAGGAAGCCATCCTATTAAGACAACCATAATGCACTTAGGAAGATAATCACAATAAAGTGAATATTTATATCTTCCATATTTAGGTATAAGCTTTTTACGCCAAAAGATGTTTCGTGCACCAACCCAGCCAGTGTATAGAAAATGCGTACCGAATACCTTAAAGCAAGCCGTAGCGCTTAGACCTTCAAGTCCGTTAAGATAAGTGATAAAGGTACTTGTTTGACTGAAAAGTTTAGACCAATCAAAAATAATACAAGATAATCCGAAAATTAGCATGGAG
>CAUDRD010000122.1 GCA_958451705.1 uncultured Oscillospiraceae bacterium | reverse complement strand
CGTACGGCGCTAAATCAACCGGTTTTTAATTTGTATTCAAAAAAATTTTGAAACTGTAAGAATATGTTAAAAACAACAAAATTATTAAATCTTAAATAATTTTAATATTTAATTTGACCTGAAAAACTAACTGGTATATAATTAATGCATAAAAATTACGGAGGAACGGCAATGATAAACAGTAAAAATTTACACACCTATACACCTCGTGAAAGAAATATGTACCTTATGGGTCTATTCGGACAAAACATAATTTACAACATTATCGGAGCTTCTCTTGCCTATTATCTGCAATTTACCATCCTCATTCCGGCAATAGCTGTCAGCAGCATTATGGCTGTTGCAAGAGTTTGGGATGCTTTCAACGACCCAATGATGGGCAGCATCGTTGACCGTACAAGGTCAAAATGGGGAAAATGCCGTCCATATCTTCTCTTTGTGCCTATTCCAGTTTTTATAGTTACCATGATGTGCTTTATAAACTTCGGGTTCTACGATCCTGCTGCCGGAGCTTCTAACGGTCACAATATATTGGTTGTCTCCTGGGCAGCCTTTGCATATATCCTTTGGGGAATGGTCTATACTGTCGGCGATATTCCTCTTTGGGGTATAACGGCTCTTATGACGGAGGACCAAAACGACAGAACAAAACTCCTTTCACTTGCAAGAATAGTGGCCGGAATAGGAGCCGGAATTACCCTGCTTGCAATACAGCCTTTGGCTTTGGCTTTGGGTAATAAATTTACTCCTGTTTTTGGCAATGCTCCCGAAGGAGAGAGAATGGGCTTTATAACTGCCGCTTTGCTGTTTGGTATTATCGGAACCGTTACTTTCCAAATGGCTGGAATTTTTACAAGAGAACACATCGCTCCTTCTGAAGAAAAATATACCCTTAAGGAAAATTTTGCTTTAATGTGGAAGAACAAGCCCTTCCGTCAGATACTTATTTCAGGACTTCTCAGCAGTACAATCCAGCTTCCGATGATCGTAGCAATGCCCATTGTAACATATTACTATGCAAGTAAGGATCCAATTATGGCTCTTGTGTATATGGTGCTTCTTGGAGGAGGACTTTTCCTGGGACAGTTTGCCGCAATGGGTGCTTCCCCCTGGCTCACAAAAAGATTCTCAAAGAAAAATCTTTATAATTACTGCCACCTTTTAAGTGCTATTCCATTTACTCTTCTGTTTATTCTTTATCTGTCTGCGCCTACTAAGCTTGTTGAGCCTTTATATCTTGCAATAAGTTTAGTGCTTTTTGTAGTTTGTGGAGCAGCAATAGGTCTTATTTCCGTTCTTCGTTCCCTTATGATTGCCGATGCAGTTGACTATGAAGAATATCAAAGCGGAATTCGTCCCGATGGAGTATTTTTCTCAGGTCAGTCATTTATCACTAAGCTGTCAATGGGTATAGCAACAGTTATAAGCGGTATAGCCTACTCTGCTGTCGGCTTTTCAGATGCCCGTGTTCAGGAAGTCAATGCTTTCATTGAAGCGGGAGGAATTCCAAGGGAAAATCCGGAATATGCCCCCTATCTTATGATACTGTTTTTCCTTATCTCCATCCCCCCGGCTATCGGATGTCTCCTTGCAGTAATTCCAACCTGGAAATATGCTCTTGACGATGATGAACACAACAGAATACTCGAAGTACTCAATAAACGCAGGCATGAAAAAGAAACTTCAATTGAAAGCTCAGAGGAATCTGCACAGTAATAAGCAAATATTTAATCAAAAAAAAAGCAGGTCGATATGACCTGCTTTTTTATAATAAAACGACGTAAGAAAAAAGGCTCTGCAAAAGCAGAGCCTTAAATTTGTTAAAGAGTAGAATTACTCGTCGATCTCAGTAACAACGCCTGAACCAACTGTACGTCCGCCTTCACGAATAGCGAAACGAAGTCCCTCTTCAATAGCGATAGGAGTGATAAGTTCAACAGACATTGTAACGTTATCACCAGGCATGCACATCTCTACGCCTTCGGGAAGAGTGATAACACCTGTAACGTCAGTTGTACGGAAATAGAACTGAGGACGATAGTTGTTGAAGAAAGGTGTATGACGTCCACCTTCGTCCTTAGTCAGAACGTAAACCTGACCCTTGAACTTTGTGTGAGGATGGATTGAACCGGGAGCAGCAAGAACCTGTCCACGCTCAATCTCTGAACGCTGGATACCACGAAGAAGAGCACCGATGTTGTCGCCGGCCTCAGCATAGTCGAGGATCTTGCGGAACATCTCGATACCTGTAACAACAGTCTTCCTCTTCTCGTCTGTAAGACCAACGATCTCAACTTCCTCAGAAGTCTTAAGCTGTCCACGCTCAACTCTACCTGTAGCAACTGTACCACGGCCTGTGATTGTGAAAACGTCCTCAACGGGCATAAGGAAGGGAAGGTCTGCTTTACGGTCGGGAGTGGGGATGTAGTTATCAACAGCATCCATAAGCTCCCAGATGCAAGCAAGCTCAGGAGCGTTTACATCATTGCCTGAGTACTCAAGAGCCTTAAGAGCTGAACCCTTGATGATAGGTGTCTCATCACCGGGGAACTCGTACTCGTCAAGAGTCTCACGGATTTCCATCTCAACAAGCTCAAGAAGTTCAGGATCGTCAACCTGATCGCACTTGTTCATGAAAACGATGATGTAAGGCACGCCAACCTGACGAGCAAGAAGAAGGTGCTCTTTAGTCTGAGCCATAGGACCATCTGTTGCAGCGATAACAAGGATAGCGCCGTCCATCTGAGCAGCACCGGTGATCATGTTCTTAATATAGTCAGCATGGCCGGGGCAGTCAACGTGAGCATAGTGACGCTTCTCTGTCTGATACTCAACGTGAGCTGTGTTGATTGTGATACCACGCTCTCTCTCTTCGGGAGCCTTATCGATGTTTGCATAATCAACGAAGTCAGCCTCGCCCTTCATAGCGAGAGTCTTTGTGATAGCAGCTGTAAGGGTTGTTTTACCATGGTCAACGTGGCCGATTGTACCAATATTGACATGGGGTTTGGTTCTGTCAAATTTTTCCTTTGCCATTGGATGTTTCCTCCTTTATTTTCAGCAAAATAATTTGTAATTTATAACGGCACACACCGTAAGGATATTTTAACAATTCTATTGACTAATTGCAATAGATTTTTGATAAATTAATCCTTCTTTGTGCGGCTGTTGATGATTTCTTCTGCAATTGACTTGGGTACCTCAGTGTAATGGCTGGGCTCCATTGTATACTGTCCACGGCCCTGTGTCTTTGAACGAAGGTCGGTAGCGTATCCAAACATATTTGAAAGAGGAACCATTGCATTGATCTGAGTAGCGCCATTTCTGGGCTCCATACCCTGCATAAGTCCACGACGTGAGTTGATGTCGCCGATAACGTCACCAACATAATCGTCGGGAGTAATTACGGAAACCTTCATGATAGGCTCCATAAGTGTGGGACCAGCCTTCTTCATAGCGTTCTTGAATGCCATTGAACCGGCAATCTTGAATGCCATTTCAGAGGAGTCAACCTCATGGTAAGAACCATCGTAAAGAGTAACCTTAACGTCAACAACGTTGTAACCTGCAAGAACACCGCAGAGCATTGCGCCCTTAATACCTGCTTCAGCAGGTCCGATGTACTCTTTGGGGATTGCGCCGCCGACGATTTCGTTAACAAACTCATATCCTTTACCGGGATTGGGCTCGATACGAATCTTAACGTGACCGTACTGACCACGACCACCGGACTGACGTGAATACTTGCAGTCCTCATCAGCTGCCTTTGTGATTGTCTCACGGTAAGCAACCTGAGGTTTACCTACGTTAGCCTCAACCTTGAACTCACGAAGCATTCTGTCAACGATAATCTCAAGGTGAAGCTCACCCATACCGGCAATGATAGTCTGTCCTGTCTCCTCGTCTGTATAAGCCTTGAATGTGGGGTCTTCTTCAGCAAGCTTCTGAAGAGCAATACCCATCTTTTCCTGACCAGCTTTGGTCTTGGGCTCGATAGCAACACGGATAACAGGCTCCGGGAACTCCATGGACTCGAGGATAATGGGATGTTTGGGATCGCAAAGCGTATCGCCTGTTGTTGTATTCTTAAGACCAACAGCAGCAGCTATATCACCAGCATAGCAGGTTTCGATATCCTGACGGTGGTTAGCGTGCATCTGGAGAATACGTCCCATTCTCTCGTTTGTATCCTTAACGGAGTTATATACTGTGCTTCCGGCGTCAACTGTACCGGAATATACACGGAAGAAGCAGATTTTACCAACATAGGGGTCGGTAGCAATCTTAAATGCGAGAGCTGCAAAAGGCTCATCGTCGGAAGAATGACGAACCTCGTCCTCTTCTGTTTCGGGATTAACACCTGTAATATCAGCAACGTCTGTGGGAGCAGGCATATAATCAACAATAGCGTCAAGGAGCATCTGAACGCCCTTGTTTCTGTAAGAAGTACCGCAGGTAATCGGAACCATGCTGTTTGCAATTGTTGACTTGCGGATTGTAGATTTAATCTCGTCGATTGTGAGCTCTTCGCCTTCGAGGTACTTCATCATAAGATCCTCGTCCTGCTCTGCAACGTGCTCAAGAAGGTCTGTACGATACTTCTGAGCAAGCTCCATCATATCCTCGGGGATAGGCTCTTTACGGATGTCAAGACCCTTGTCATCGTAATAAACCTCAGCTTCCATTGTTACAAGGTCGATGATACCCTTGAAGGTATCCTCGGAACCGATGGGGAGCTGAATCGGAACTGCGTTGCATTTAAGGCGATCCTTAATCATGCGAAGTACATTGTAGAAGTCCGCACCCATGATGTCCATCTTATTGACGTAAATCATACGCGGAACATGATATTTATCAGCCTGACGCCAAACTGTCTCAGACTGAGGCTCAACACCGCCCTTAGCGCACATAACTGTTACAGAACCGTCGAGAACACGAAGTGAACGCTCAACCTCAACTGTAAAGTCAACGTGGCCGGGAGTGTCGATGATATTGATTCTGTGATCTCTCCAGAAGCATGTGGTAGCAGCGGAAGTAATTGTGATACCTCTCTCCTGCTCCTGTGCCATCCAGTCCATTGTGGCGGCACCGTCATGTGTTTCACCAATCTTATGGTTGATACCTGTGTAGAACAGGATACGCTCGGTTGTTGTTGTTTTACCGGCGTCAATGTGAGCCATGATACCGATGTTTCTGGTGAGAGCTAATGATACCTTTCTTGGCATAAAACCCTCCATAGCCGCTCATGCGGTTTCTTTAAACGCTGCACTTATATAAAAAGTGCATACTGATTGAAATATTTCCCTTTTTTTTGCAAAATATCCGTCAAAAAGGAAATTACCATCTGTAATGAGCAAACGCCTTGTTGGCTTCTGCCATCTTGTGTGTATCTTCACGCTTCTTGAATGCGCCGCCTGTGCTGTTAACTGCATCCATGATCTCGGCTGCAAGTCTTTCACGCATTGTTCTCTCTGAACGCTGACGGCTGTAAAGTGTGATCCAACGTAATCCCAGAGTCTGACGTCTCTCAGGACGAACCTCCATAGGTACCT
>CAUDRD010000121.1 GCA_958451705.1 uncultured Oscillospiraceae bacterium | reverse complement strand
GTTAAGGTTTTCAAAAGTAATCACAAAACTTTATCTTTGTTCAGTTTTCAGGGTGTAAAATTTAAGCGAAGCAAAATTTGCTTCGCTTTTTTTATCTTTTTCATTTTTCCGTTTAAGACTAATTTTTGCAATTTTTTAGAGTATAATGATTGACTTAGGGTTTTAAGTGTTGTATCATTAAAAATAAGCTTAAAGCATCGTTATCATATGCTTTATTGATAGTGATTTTAAAGGTGTGGATTTTCCAATTTATATTAAATATACGATTATATACTTTATTTTAAGAATGAGTTTCGTATATTTATTAACCTTTAATATAGCTGATGTTGGCAGCAGCCATTGATTGCTGTACAATTACATAGAGGGGTGTTGTGTAAGTTATGCTTATGGAACAAAAGATTAAGAGTCAGGCAGTAAAGTTTAAGGCTTTGTGTGATGAGAATCGTCTTAAAATCGTTGAGCAGCTTCAGGATGGTCAGAAATGTGCCTATGAGCTTCTTGATATTCTTAATATTACCCAGCCTACACTTTCTCACCATATGAAAATTTTGTGCGAAAGTGGTCTTGTTGAAGGAAAAAAAGACGGCAGATGGATGCATTATTCCCTGAATGCTGATGAATTTAATTGTCTTACGGGATATTTAAAAAAATTCAGCAGTTAAAATGAATATTATTTTAAAAGCTGCCTTATTTGGCGGCTTTTTTGCTTAAAAAATTACTAAAAGTAAAGCTCTCCCGAATATTTATACGGGAGAGCTGAATTTTTACATTCCTGAGAGTGTTGACATCATGCTTTTTTTCTTCTTTTTCTTGGGTTTATAAAGAGGGGGATTTTTGAGCTTTTTCTTTGCCCTTTTACCTGACGGAGAAGCAAGATATTTGTTTACTGCAATAACCGGATCCGCAAGGAATTTCTCCATGTATTCACTGGCGTTAGCGATAAGCTGCGGGTCGTTGTTCATCTTGCCTAAAATGGTAACGCAGATGAGGCTCTGTGTCTCGTTTGTACCGTCATCAAAAACAGAGTTGAGAATGTTGAAAAGCTTTTTCATCTTCTGCTTATCGTTCTGTCTGATTGTATCGATAATGACTTTTGTGCCGTATTTGTCGAAAAACTCTTCTGCGAGGAATCGGTCGTAAGCCTCTATGTTTGCACGGTAGTAAGGCTTAAGCTCAGGATATGCTCCGCAAAGTCTGTTTGCAAGGCTATTGGGATCATATGCCATTGTTCCGCTCTTTGCAGCGGTTTTGGAAACAGGTGGGGGCAGCTTCTTTTTAACAGCAGCCTGTTTTGTTCCGAATACACCGGTAAGAGTATCAACAGCTTCGTTTGTAATATATTTAAGGTCGGACTCATCAGCTGTCTCACTGTCAAAATAGGTTGAAGAAAGGGTCTTGAAATCTGAATCCTCTACCTCTTCGGGAAGAGTGTTTGCAAACATAACGTTTATAAGCGTTTCGCTGTGCTCAATTTTAACAACGCCTTTTTTACCCTCGTAAACTATGCGTTCCTTGCCGTTTTCGCTGAAGAGGGGAAGCTCGTTTGCCTTAACTCCTGTTGGAAAAACTGCTTTAAAGCCGTTTTCCGCCATGAGCTCCTCCAGTCCCTTGGAAACTGCAGAAAATAATTTTGAAACCTCTGTCATGGTGGCATCTCCTTGTTTTTTCTATCTTGAAAATATAAGAACGTACAATATGGCAGTATATATTTTGCATTATATCACAGGTCGTAAGGAAATGAAAGACCCATTGGAAAAATAAAGGGCTAAATTGCCATTTATGCATTAAAAATCAGATTAAATTAAGGTGATCAGAGGACTTTAATCATTATAAGACAGGGATTTTTTTCGTCCCACATTTCGGTTAATGTGATAAGAGGTTCAAAGCCAACCTTTGTGTAGAATTTTCTTGTTTCGGCATATTCTTTTGAATTCGCTTTGTCACTTAATGTTTTAACTATAATATATTTAAATCCCATTTCTTTAAAATGCTTTTCCATTAAATAGTAAAGCTTTCTTCCAATGCCTTTGTGCTGATATTGGGGAGCTACTCCGCATACGAAAATTTCTGCTGTATGTCCGTAATGTGTTTGTGCTGCCAAAAAGCCTGTGCAGATGTTGTTTTCGCTTAATGCTGCCCAAAATGAGAGTTCTCTGACTTTTTTAGCGTATTCTCTTACAGCTTTTTTATCTGAGAACCATTGCGGAAGTTTATCAAGTATGTTTAATGTAAAGTCCGATTTCTGCTTTGGGTCTTTTATTTCGGCAAATATGATGCTTTCCACAGCTATCCCTCCGTTTTAAGTGTTCATAAAGATTTTATCATATTGCGAGGGCTTTTGATATGAACTTTGAATAAAAAGGCAGCGATTAATTTATAGGCAAAATTAAGGAGCAATGAGGGCATATTAATCCCTTTAAACAATTGCGCATAAACCCTGTATGTGGTATTATATATTATTATGGCAGGAGTGCCGTTTAATAACAAAAATGCTAACCTGTTAAAATAAAGAAGGAAAGGAAGCGGAGGTTTTACGGCGGTTTAAAATCAGCTCCGAAAGCTTTCGCAGGGCGGTTAAGATGAAAAAAGCACTTGTAATTTTCGGCGGTGTATCCAGCGAACATTCAATTTCTCTTATGTCTGCCGAATCAATTCTTAAAAACATACCCACCGATAAATATGAGGTCATAAAAATGGGTATCACCTTAGACGGACGTTGGTATCTTTTTAACGGAGATAATTCACTTCTCAAGGACGACAAATGGGTTTCACCGGAGTACTGTACCCCGGCTTTTGTCTCTCCCGATGCATCTGTTCACGGAATAGTTGTGCTCCATGACGGAAAATATGAGGAAATATATATAGATGTGGCCTTCCCGGTGCTTCACGGAAAGAACGGTGAGGACGGCACAATTCAGGGACTTTTCACTATGGCAGGTATCCCATTTGTGGGCTGCTCATGTGCATCCTCTGCTGTGTGCATGGATAAAGCCTTTACGAATGCCCTTGCAGATGCTGCGGGAATAGCTCAGGCAAAATGGGTTGCGGCAAATAAAGTAGATTATGAACTTCATCCCCTGTGTATAATCGAAAGAGCCGAGGAAAAATTAGGTTATCCCGTTTTTGTAAAGCCTGCAAACGCAGGTTCATCTGTTGGTGTGGGAAAAGCCGATAACCGTGATGAGCTTTTTGCCGCAATGGAAAATGCCTTTAAAGAGGATCAAAAGATAGTCCTTGAAGAAGCTATTGTAGGCAGAGAGGTAGAGTGCGCCGTTTTAGGCAACGATGATCCCATAGCCTCCGATATAGGCGAAATTGTGGCCTGCAATGAGTTCTATGATTTTGATGCAAAATATGTTGCCGACAGTGAGCTTCATATTCCGGCTCAGCTTCCCAAAGAGAAGAGAGACGAGGTCAGGGAAGCCGCCATAAAAGCATACAAAGCACTGGGATGTTCAGGATTTGCCAGAGTCGATTTCTTTGTAAGAGAGAGCGACGGCAAGGTAATGCTCAACGAGCCCAACACAATCCCTGGATTTACTTCAATCAGTATGTATCCGAAGCTTTTTGAGGCTGCGGGAATCCCTTATTCGGAGCTTCTTGACAGACTTATGAGCCTCGCAATTGAAAAGTGGGAGAAATAAAAGGGTCGCTGAAATGAAAAAGGAAGTAATAATAGATATTAACGCCTTTGCAGGTGACGAGGAAGAAACAATAATTGTCACTACCGACGGATTTTTCGAGGGTGACTGCGACAATTATACTCTTTCCTACTCCGAGGGGGGCGAACTAAGGGGAAGCGAAACCACCTTGCAGGTTGAAAACGGTGGCGAAACCGTTAAGATGACAAGGCGGGGAGAGTATACATCACAGCTTTTCTTAGAGAACAAAAAACGCCATATATGCCTTTACTCCACACCCTACGGACAGATGCAGATGGCAATTTATACAAACTATATTATATCCGACGTAAACGAAAAAGGCGGAAGCCTTGAAATGGATTACATTATAGATTTCGGTAATCAGATTACGGAAAATCACATGATGATAAAAATACGGGAGGCGTAAAGATGTCAAAAATAGTTAAGGAAACTGAAAATTCAATAAAGACGGCGGTTGCCGAAGCTATAAAAGCGGCAATAGAAAAGGGGCAGCTCCCTGAGGGAGAAATTCCTGAGGTAAACGTTGAGGTTCCCGCAGATAGGGCAAACGGAGATTTCTCCACCAATGCGGCTATGATTTCGGCAAGAGCATTCCGCTGTGCTCCCAGGAAAATTGCCGATGCAATTAAAGAGAATATCTCTCTCGATGGCACATATCTCGAAAAGTGCGAAACAGCAGGCCCCGGCTTTATTAACTTCTATCTCAAAGACAGCTATTACGGAGCCATCCTCCGTGACGTTAAGGAGTGCGGCTCCGATTATGGCCGTTCCGATTACGGCAAGGGCGAAAAGGTAATGCTTGAGTTCGTCTCAGCAAACCCCACAGGACCTATGCATATGGGCAACGCAAGAGGCGGAGCTTTAGGCGACTGCCTTGCTGCCGTTATGGAGAGGGCAGGCTATAACGTAAGCCGTGAGTTCTATATTAACGATGCAGGCAATCAGATTGAAAAATTCGCTTCATCCCTTGATGTACGTTATCGTCAGCTTTTTGTAGGCGAGGAAAACGCTCCTCTTCCCGCAGACTGCTATCAGGGTCTTGACATTAAAGAGCTTGCCGAGGAATTCAAAGAGATTAACGGCGACAAATATATGAACACTTCCGAGGAGGAGCGCAAAAAGGCTCTTGTAGACTTTGCCCTTCCCAAGAACATTGCGGCAATGAAAGCTACAATGGCAAAGTACAGAATCGAATACGACAAGTGGTTTCATGAAAGTACCCTTCATGAGAGCGGAGAGGTTATGAAAACCGTTGAGCTTCTCAAAGAAAAGGGTCTTACTTACGAAAAGGACGGAGCCGTCTGGTATAAGAATAAAGAGGTAAGCGAAAAGAGGCTCCTTGCCGAGGGTAAGACTCAGGAAGAGATTGACCGCCTTGAGCTTAAGGACGACGTTCTCATCCGTGCCAACGGTAACCCAACCTATTTTGCGGCTGATATCGCCTATCACCGCAACAAGCTTGTCACAAGGGGCTTTGATAAAGCAATCGACATCTGGGGTGCAGACCACCACGGCCATGTCGCCCGTATGAAAGGCGCCCTTGAGTCAATCGGTATTGATCCCTCAAGGCTCGATATTATCCTTATGCAGCTTGTGCGCCTTATGAAGGACGGTCAGGTTGTAAGAATGTCAAAGAGAACCGGTAAGTCAATTACTCTTACAGACCTTCTTGAGGAAATCCCCGTAGATGCGGTACGTTTCCTCTTCAATATGCGTGAAGCTGGCTCTCAGATGGACTTTGACCTTGACCTTGCTGTTGAGACAAGCTCACAAAATCCCGTTTACTACTGCCAGTACGCTCACGCACGAATTTGCAGCATACTTAAAAAATCAGCAGCTCAGGGTATAGAGCTTCGTGACGTAACCGACGAAGAGCTGCTTCTTCTCTCCGCTCCCGAAGAGAGAGAGCTTATCCGTCACCTTGCTTCTCTTACAGACGAAATC
>CAUDRD010000120.1 GCA_958451705.1 uncultured Oscillospiraceae bacterium | reverse complement strand
ATTTCATGAAGCCGGGTTACATTGTGTAACAACAGATTTTTACATCTGTGGGACAGTAGCTACTACTATTGTTCTATGGGTGTTTTTTTATGTAAAAATTCTCATAGAGCAAAGCAAGTGCTATTGAGTTTTCCTATATTTTTTATTAAGGAGGAAAACTGATATGTGTGAGAAAAAGAGAGAGAAGAAGAGAGAAAAAAATTTAGCAATCCATGTTTCCATTGTGAGCATAGTTGTGAATGTGGTTTTATCTTTGGCAAAACTTTTAGCGGGTATATTTGGAAAATCCAGCGCCATGGTTTCCGATGCCATTCATTCGGCCTCGGATGTTTTAAGTACTTTTGTAGTAATAGCCGGGGTAAAGCTGTCTGAGAAAAAAGCTGATAAAGGTCACCCCTACGGACATGAGCGTATGGAATGTGTTGCGTCAATAATCCTTGCGGTGCTGCTCGGAATTGTAGGAGTAGGCATCGGTGTATCGGGTATGGGAAAAATTATATCCGGAAATTATGAAACACTTGAAGTTCCGGGAATAGTTCCCCTTATTGCCGCCATTGTATCCATAGCTGTAAAAGAGTGGATGTTTTGGTACACAAGAGCTGCTGCAAAGAAACTTAATTCAGGTGCATTAATGGCAGATGCATGGCACCACCGTTCGGATGCTCTTTCATCGGTAGGTTCATTTGCCGGTATTCTTTTTGCGAGAATTGGTTTCCCGATAATGGATTCCATTGCCAGCGTTATAATAAGCCTTTGCATCATAAAGGCAGCCTATGATATTTTTAAAGACGGAATTAACAAAATGGTAGATCATAGCTGCGACAGTGAAACACAGGAAGCTATACTTAATTCTGCGTTAAGTGTTAACGGCGTAATGGGCGTAGATGATTTAAAAACAAGGCTGTTCGGCTCCAAACTCTATGTGGATATGGAGATATCGGCAGACGCAAATTTGAGCCTTAAAGATTCCCATGCGATAGCGGAGCAAGTACACAGTGTAATTGAAAACAATTACCCGGAATGTATACATTGCATGGTACATGTAAATCCTGCCGAATAGAGATTTAAATAAAATAACCCTCATACGGTAAAATCTTTGCTAAAATGCAAGCACAATTACCGTATGAGGGATTTTTATTTGCATTACTACATTAAGATGTGGTAGAATATAACAGATTTTAAAAATAAAAAAACACCCACCCTATTGGGCAGATGCCTTTGTCAAGTGTCGGCGTCGACCTATTTTCCCGGGCGGCTCCCCGCCAAGTATCTTCGGCACGAATGAGCTTAACTACTGTGTTCGGAATGGGAACAGGTGGACCCTCATCGTCATAAACACCGACTGAAGAAACGTTGTTTTGTTGGCGTCTCTCTCAGCGACAAGAGGAATTATATCACAGTGATTTTCAAAATGCAACCCCTTTTTTCAATTTTTTTAAAGTTTTTTCAAAATTAGTCAAAAAAACCTTAAAAAAGCTTACTTGCCAACTTTTAGCGTAGGGTATATAATATTGATACGGAAATTGCCGAAAAGAAAATAAACGGAAGTGGTTTTTATGTTGAAGCTTTTTGTACGAATAATCGTGTTACTCGCTTCGGCAGCGGCTTCAGCACTGGCTGTAATGTTTGCCGTGGCCAACAGACGCAAGGAAGTAAAAATAGACCTTAACTGATTTCAGTTTTAAGGCAGTTATGAAAAGACGCAGCGTTAGGCTGCGTCTTTTTTAATGTTTAAGAGAATTTTTAAATGTGTGCAATGTATCTGTGGCTAAGTGCTGTGTTACTTTATTATTACCGTTGCCATACTCTTTGCGGGAAGTTCAATGGAGGTAAGTTTGCCTGAATAAACCTCCTGCAACTTCTTCTCGCTGTCGCTTTGAATAACTGTCATGGTGCTTCCGGCAGTGTCAAAGCTGAAGCTTCTGGCATCACCCTCATTAACTATAACTACGACTATTTCTCCCTGAGGAGTTTTGTATGCGGAATGGTTAACGTCACTTGTAACAAGGCCGTTGCTGTTGAGTATTATGGGGAAGATGTTGGAGCGTGATTTTACGGCAACAGATCCGATGGGGATGTATTTTGTATAGTGAGCCATTGCATAGTATCTTGTTGTAAGGTAATAATTGCTGAAATCGGATGAGGCAGCAATAAGTCCATCACTATAATCGCCGTTTGCAGGAATCTCATTTCCGTAATTGTTGACAGCAACCCATGAGTTCCAGGAATTAACTCCTGTGTATTTCATATCCTGAGATATTATGCGGCCCATTTTTAATGCGGCTTCCATTGAGTCTGTTGTGCTTACGCAGGGAAGCTCACACCATTCGCTCATTGAAATGTCGTAGCCATAGCAGTGTGTCTTGAGCCATCGGCTGAAGGACTGTCTGCCCAGCATATCATCGTCGGACCAATAACTGTGGTAGGAGAGGGTGCCGATTTGCTGTGCTATAACGGGATCGCTGAGGAGTGATTCAAAATAGTTCTGTGTATTTTCGCTCATCTCACCGCTTTCGGGGCCGCTAATTTTAACGTCGAGTCCTCTTTCGACAATTCCCTCAGCTAAAAGATGCATAAGCTCAACTATTTCATCGGGCTCATAGTGGCAGCCTTCCTGACCTACCCAACCGCCGCCCCAGCTCCACTGAGGTTCGTTTATGGGTGAAATATATTTAACGGGTACGCCCTTATCAATAAAATATTCGGTGATGGTCAGCAGGTAGTCAACATAATCGTCATAACAGTCTTTTCTGAGATTTGACGTGTATTCCTCTGTTCCGCCGGAGGATTGACCCGTTACTGTCATTGAATAGTGGGGAGAGTTTGCAAACAGTATAACTGTATCAATGCAGCCGTAGGAAAGTGCTTCTTCCAGCATTTTCTGTGCATTTGCGTCTCTAGTGAAATCATATTCATATTGTCCGGTTTCTTCATTATAGTAATAAAAGCTTTCTGTAAGACGCCAGGGATCTTGTACTCTCTCTACCTCAGGATCGTAGCCGCCTCCGATATTGTAGCGGTAGATGTTAAGCCCTAAGCCCTCTTTTGAGAAAAGAAGTTTTGCAATATCTTCTCTCGTTTCGTCGTCGTCAATCATCTGACTCCACCAACAGGCGGAAGTGCCCCAGCCGTTAACGATCTGCCGTTCCACACGCTGGTCGATTTTAATTGTCATAGATCTTGCATCACCTTCCTGTCTAATGCCGTTGAGAACGGATAAATCAATGTCCCCTGAAAATGCCGTTCCTTGGTTGTAGGCAACAAGTATGGCTAACAGTGTCATAATAAGCGCAATAAATTTTCTAATAATGAACATATTCCAGCCTCCTCTTTAAAAATATTTTATTTAAAAAAACGACTACTGTCAAATTTTTGTAATATTTTTATAAGTCTTTTTTAAAGAAATTTTATGTGTGCATTTTTCTCTGTTTATTAAATAGATTAAGTCAATACATTATGAATGTAAAAACGAAAATTTAATTTTCTTCACCTGTATTGATTGATTATTCGGCAAGGCGGATATATACTATCTTTGATAGTAATAAATGTTGGAGTGAAATTTATGGACTGTGAAAACTGTTGGTATAACGAATACGATTCGGAAAGCGACGAATATTACTGTTCCCTTGAGCTTGATGAGGACGAGTATGCACGCTTTATATTCTCAGGAGGAGAGAAATGCCACTATTTCAGGCCGTACAATGGTGAGTATGATATTGTAAAAAAGCAAAACTGATATAAAATGAAATAAATTTAAAAGACGGACTGCTGAAAAGGCGGTCCGTTTTTACTTGTTGGCGAAAAACATGATATAAACTTAACAAACTTTTTGAACGGTCATATGTCGAAAAATTGCAAACTTTTTTAGTAAAAATTACCGGTTTGTGAACAAAAACAAGTCTATTGTGCAACTTCTATAAAAAAAGTTGACTCGATTTTACGCTTGTGGTGATCTATTATACGAGATTTTCCACTTAGCGTTTCGTCAATTTGCACAAATGAGCGGACGTTCTGTTGTGCAAAAAGTCTTGACGTTTTGCATAATATGTGGTAGTATAAGCACAACAAAGAACGAAAGGAGTGAAGATGAATATGACAATCAAGGATTATACGCTTGAGAAAGAGCTTCTTGACGAATTCCTTAACGAGAAAAAGCTTAGCTGGAAAACTTTAATTAAAGCAATCGCAGTAAGCGGAGTAGTCGGAAAATAAGAGCTGATTCGGCTTAGCCGGTCACCGATTTGCCAGTGCAGCGAAAGCTGCAAGGGTGTATCAAGAAGTAAAAATCGGGGGAGCCTTGAATAAAGGCTCTTATTTTTTTGTCCCGAATTTAAATAGATTCCATAAAAGTACGCCGCAGAGTTAATTCTCTGCGGCGTTTTTGTGTTTGCTATTAAAACAATTTCGCTTTCGGGCGAATGTTTCCGCCCGGATTATAAAATTTTCTATTATCGAGAGCCCACTGACGCTGGCTGAAATCCTTTTCAGGAGCCTGTGAAACTGCCTGAGCCATCTCGAACATTTTAGCGTCCAGAGTATCTATCATGGAAAGAAGCTCTGCCTCAATAAACATGGGTCGCACTGCGGCGCCAAATTCCGGCTCTCCGTGATGGGATAATACCATGTGTTCAAGGAGCATGGCTTTTTCCATATCAAGCTGAAGATTTTCGGCAGTCTTTTCAATAAGCATTGCGCCTCTCACGAGGTGGCCTATAAGAGTGCCGTCAACGGTGTATCCTGAGGCAAGACCTGTTTCCGGTACTTCGAACTCTCCTATTTTGCCAATATCGTGGAGAATCGCTCCTGCAAGAAGCAAGTCGCTGTTAACATAATCATATATTTTGCAGGTTTCCTGTGCAAGGCGCACCATTGAAAGGGTATGCATCAAAAGACCGCTTCTGATTGCGTGGTGAAGTTTAAAGGCGGCGGGCCAGTAAAGGAGCTTCTCCTTGTTCTGAGAAAGAATTTCCAAGGTTATTTTGCGGTATGTGTCGTCGTAAAAAGAGGAGGCGATACTGCTGAGCTCTTCAAACATTATTTCCGGCGCATAGTCTGCACTAGGTACAAAGTCCTCAATGCGTATGTTGTCAGCGGGAGTGCATTTGCGTATTCTTTCAATGCGAAGCTGATCGGCTCCGTTAAATACAGATATAGTTCCTCTTATTTTTATCAGTTCATTGGGATTATATGAGCCTTGAAGGTCCGGGTTGTAATCCCAGTATTTTGCGGAAATCTCTCCGTCGGAATCCGCCACTATAAGGTCCAGATAGGGAAGCCCTTTGGCTGTTTTTTTAACGTCGCATGACTTAATAAGACAAAATCCCTCAACGGTTCCGGTTCTTTCGTTTTTCAGAAAATTCATCAGCTTAGCCGCCTTTCAAAATTATACGGTGGATATTATATCACAAATTTATGTATATGGCACTTAATTAAAAGTGAAAACCTAAAAATTACTTTCTCCTCTTTAATTAATATGGATGTTTTTCAGAATTATGGGAAATATAGGAATATCTGATTTTTAGGGAGCGGGAAACATGAGTGTCAAAACAAGTTTAGAAAAGCCGAAAAAAATAGAGCAAAAGCTTAAATCCGCTTTGAATGAAATAAAGAAAAACTGTATTCAGAACATTAAGGATAAAAACTACGGGCTGCTTACGGA
>CAUDRD010000119.1 GCA_958451705.1 uncultured Oscillospiraceae bacterium | reverse complement strand
CCTACAGACGGCGTTGCCTATGATGCAATAGACCCTCTTCGCCCATCGCTTAACAAATTAGCACTGATAAGAGAAATTGTACCTGACGACCAGAGAGAGAATTATTATTTTAATATATTAAAATATCACTCACGGTGGAGGGAAATAAAAAATCAGGATTATAATCCCGAACACAGACTGAAAGCTGACAGTTATAAGGACTTCGTTTTACTCACAAAGAATAAGTCCTTTGAAAAATTGGAAATAGATTACGAAAAGGTAAATCAGAAGGATATTCCTTCTCTTCCCCTGGAGTCCCTCAACTCCTTAAAAAAGCTTATAACGGAAAACGGTGCAAAAATGCTTCTTCTCATAGCCCCCTATGAACATACAAACGCAGATGTTGCAGGTGTAATGAAGGCGGAGAGAGAATGGGCTCAGGAAAACGACGTTGACCTTATTGACTTAAACGTGTTGTATGATGACTTGGGTATAGACGGAAAAACCGATTTTTACGACTCGGGACATCTCAACGCTTACGGCGCAGCTAAAGCGAGCCGTTACATTGGCGACTATATTGAAGAAAATTACGCTATAGCGTTAAACCCAAACGCAGACAGCAAAAAATGGGACGAAGATTATAAAAAGGCAGCAGAGGTAATAAATAAAGCCAATACATAAAAGAAAGGTTCTCGTGAAACATCATCATGAGAACCTTTTTGCTTATTCGGATTTTAATTTATTCCTGCTGGTCGAGGGTAAGCTCAAAGGCGGGAATGAATTCTTTAATAAAAATATCAGCTTCAGGTACATTTAGCTCTTTTATAGTCTGACAAGTGGATTCCTTCGCCGAAACAAACTCACGGTTTCCCGCTTTCTCTTCCTCAATGCATTTTATAAGAGCGCTGATTTTATCAGCGGCTTTTACAAGGCGCCAAAGCTCCTCATCCTCTTCCCTTTTGAAAAATAAAGGCACATATTCTTCCTTTAAATCTTCGGGAAGCATGGTCATTATTTTTTCACAGACAGCGTCCTCAACAGTTTTGTAGGCTTCCTTTGTGCCGGCGCTGAAATATTTTACAGGGGTGGGCATATCTCCGGTTAGTATCTCCGGCATATCGTGATAAAGTCCCAAAAGTGCAGCCCGCTCACAGTTATAATTTTTACCTAGCCGCTTATTGCCCAATACTCCCAGTGCGTGTGCTATACAGGCGACCTCATGGCTGTGCTCGCTTATATTTTCGCTCACTGTATTGCGCATAAGTGCCCAGCGGGTGATATATTTCATTCTCGAAACCATTGCAAAAAAACTTCGGGACATATTCTTCTCCTTACCAGTCAAGACCTCTTTTAATTGAAGCTTCAACTACATTTATAAACTGCTTCGCCACTCTCGGTGAACGTCCGCCTCTTTCAAGAGCCCATTTTTCTCCCTTTGCATGAAGTACCTCCGGGTCAACTTCAAGGCCTCTGTCGGCTGCAATTCCATCAAGAATATCGTAGAACTTCATTCTGTCAGGATTTACAAAGGTGACGGAAAGACCGAATCTGTCGGAAAGGGACATCTGCTCCTGTCGGGCATCACCTGAATGGAGATCGTCGCCGTCTCTGTCGGAGAATTTCTCCCTTACAAGGTGACGGAGATTAGATGTGGCATATATAAGGGTATTTGCCTGTCTTGCGGAAAGTCCACCCTCAAGAGCCGCTTTAAGCTCTGCAAAGGAGTCGTCTCCGGCAGAAAATGAAAGGTCGTCTATAAATACTATAAATTTAAGAGGCAGCGAAGAAAGTATTTTCAAAAGAGACGGGAACTGGCATATTGCGCTTTTCGGCATTTCAACCATTCTAAGGCCCCTGTCGGCAAACTCGTTGAGTATTGCATGAACTGTTGAAGATTTTCCGGTACCTCTGTCTCCGTAGAGAAGTACGTTATTTGCAGGAAGTCCTTCAATAAAGTTGATTGTATTTTCAACTACAAGACCTCTCTGATACTCATAGCTTTTGAGCTCTGTAAGCTTTATTGGATTTGTGCAGCCGATCGGTTCAAGACTGCCGTTGCGCCATGAAAACGCCTTATACTTTGCAAATACTCCATAGGAATTCTTCTTATGGTACTCCCAAAGCTCTGCCGCTTCACCTTTCCAGTCTTTACTTCCCAGTGGCTCTGGAGCTTTTCCGTTTTTCCAAATAGGCAGTTTTTCCTCATGTACCTTTTCATACATATCTTCCGGCCTGGCATTAGCAAGCTCCTGGAGGATCTCAAGGTCGTGGGAGACTCCCTCAAGAAGGCTTTCACTGCACTCTTTGCCGAAGGCGCTTCTCCTTGAAAAGGGATTGTCGTCTGCAAGGACAAGGGAGGCAATATATCCCGAAAGATTTTCTTCCGCTCCTGCGTCGGCAAGCGCACAGAAAAGCTCCCCGTATTTTTCCCCCTTCTTTTCATCAGGACACTTCACAAGCTCAGCTGCCGCCTTTACGGCAGGATTTTCCAGCACTCCCCTGTATATACAAAGAGAATCAAGCTCTCCTGCGTTAATTTTTTTCATACATAATCACCGCTTCCGATTTATATAGACTGTAATCCCTTTTAAAAAATCCTTTTGTAAAAGCCATAATGTTTCGCATATGGATACATGAGATTTTAAAGAGAATACAAGCTAATTGTAATTTTACTCCCACTTTTTTTCCATGTCAATTACACCAAAATGTTTTAGGAAATTACAGTGGTAAAATGTTAAACTTTTTTCATATTTTTCTATTGACGTAGCCCTATACAGTGGTATAATACTTCGTAAGGACTTAAGGTGTTTTTAATTCCGCACCGATGGCCACTTTATTTGTTTGGAGGACTGTTTATGTCAAAGATCTACTATCAAGAAGACTGTAACCTCGGTTATTTAAAGGACAAGACCGTTGCTATTATCGGTTACGGCAGCCAGGGCCATGCACATGCTCTTAACCTGCATGATAGCGGAGTAAACGTTGTTGTCGGTCTTTATGAAGGCAGCAAGTCATGGGCAAAGGCAGAAGCAGCAGGCCTTAAAGTTATGACAACTTCTGAAGCTGCAAAAGCTGCAGACATTATCATGATTCTTGTTCCCGATGAGCGTCAGGCTAAGATTTACAAGGAGTCAATCGCTCCCTACCTTACAGAGGGTAAAGCTCTTGCATTCGCTCACGGTTTTAACATTCATTTCGGTCAGATCGTTCCCCCCGCAAACGTTGACGTTTTCATGATCGCTCCTAAGGGACCCGGTCACACAGTACGCAGCGAGTATCAGGAAGGCAAAGGTGTTCCCTGCCTTGTAGCTATCCATCAGGATGCAACAGGTCACGCTCTTGACATTGCTCTTGCATATGCTCTTGGCATCGGCGGAGCAAGAGCTGGTGTTCTTACCACAACTTTCCGTACAGAGACTGAGACCGACCTCTTCGGTGAGCAGGCTGTTCTTTGCGGCGGCGTTACAGCTCTTATGAAGGCTGGTTTTGAGACTCTTGTTGAGGCTGGTTACGATCCTAAGAACGCATATTTCGAGTGCATCCATGAGATGAAGCTTATCGTTGACCTTATCTACAAGGGCGGCTTCTCAATGATGCGTTACTCCATCTCCGACACAGCTGAGTTCGGTGATTATGAGACAGGTAAGCGCCTTATCACTGACGAGACAAAGAAAGAGATGAAGAAGATCCTTACCGAGATTCAGGACGGTACATTTGCTTCCAAGTGGATCGCTGAGAACAACAACGGCAGAGCACACTTCAACGCTTGCCGTAAGATCGAGGCTGAGCATGAGCTTGAGCAGGTCGGTAAAGAGCTTCGCAAGATGTACAGCTGGAACGAGGAATAATTCCTTAGTTTATTTTAAACATATAAGCGGCGCAGTTTTCTGTGCCGCTTTTCTTTATTCGGAGGGTAAAATGGGCATTTACGAAAGTCTAAAGGAAAACGCTCAAAGCGGTATTTATCCCATGCATATGCCGGGACATAAGCGAAACGAAGAATTTCTCTCAATGGTAAATCCCTATACAATAGACATAACGGAAGTTGACGGCTTCGACGACCTCCACGCTCCGGAGGGAATAATACTTTCCGCAATGGAGAAAGGGAAAAAGCTCTACAAAAGCCGCAAATGTTTTCTTCTTGTAAACGGCAGCACCTGCGGAATACTTTCGGCAATCTGCGGCTGTGTTCCCAAAGGCGGAAAGCTTATCGCCGCAAGAAACTGCCATAAATCCGTATATAACGCCATTGCCTTAACTGAGTGCGAAAGCGTATTTATAATGCCGGAAACAGACGGAAAAAGCGGCATATGCTCTGGAATAACGGACGTACAGGTTGAAAAAGCACTTTCGGAAAATCCGGACGCATCGGCGGTGATAATCACCTCACCTACTTATGAGGGCGTTGTTTCGGATATAGAGAAAATAAGTAAAGTTACAAGAAAATACGGTGTTCCGCTGATTGTTGACGAAGCCCACGGAGCTCACTTCGGCTTTTCTACCCTTTTCCCCAAAAGCGCAGTAGCCTCAGGCGCCGATATAGTTATACAGAGCCTTCACAAAACCCTCCCCTCCTTTACTCAAAGCGCAGTTCTCCACATTTGCACCAAGTTTGGTGAAAAATTCAATGTGCAGCGCTATCTTTCCGTTTTTCAGTCCAGCAGTCCCTCCTATATCCTCATGGCCGGCATTGACCGCTGTTTTGATATTTTGATAAATAACGGCGAAGAACTTTTTAAGTTATACGAAAACAGACTTAAGAATTTTTACAGCTCCATGGAGGAGCTTAGAGTAATAAAAATTCTTCCCAAAGAATATCCCAAAGGCTTTGTGCGTGATATAGGCAAAATCGTTATTGACCTTACCTCATCTTCCCTTACGGGTGGAGAATTTTCAAGGCTTCTGCTCCAAAAATATAAAATCCAGCTTGAAATGGCATCCTCAGGCTATGCCATAGCTATGACATCTATCTGCGATACCGACGAGGGATTTAACCGACTTGAAGCAGCTCTTAAGGAAATAGACTCTTCTTTATGTAAAACAGAAAGGGAAAGACATTTTTCTCCCCTGCCAAACAAAATAGATTATGCTGTTAAGATTTCCTCAGCTCTTTCGTGGCAGTCTGAAACTGTTCTCATGAATAAAGCTATGGGCAGAATTTCAGGTGAATTTATCTACGCCTATCCGCCGGGAATACCCATTATTGCTCCAGGTGAAAGGTTTACCGATAAGGTGCTCAGTTCAATAGACGAACTTCTTGGCTGCGGCGTTTCGGTTAAAGGCTCTTCTGGGACTTTTAACGGCTGCGTAAAGGCTATTGATTATTGACACAAAGGTTAAAATCCGTTACAATAAGATGAAAGTATTTTGAAAGAGGGTGTATCCATGAAAAGAATAAAGACTTTGGCAACAAGAAACCTTGCTGAATCCGCAAAGAAGGGCGGCTGCGGCGAGTGCCAGACATCCTGCCAGTCCGCTTGCAAGACATCCTGCGGCATTGCAAACCAGCAGTGCGAAAAGAGCAAGAAATAAGGACTCAAACTATCGCCGCACTGGCCCTAAGGCGTGCGGCGATTTTTACTGCATATATTTAAGGAGACAGAAAAATGATACATCAGTATAAAATGGGCGGATACAACATTGTACTTGACCCTAACAGCGGCAGCGTCCACTCAGTAGATGAAGTCGCCTACGATATAATCGCAATGTATGAAAACCATACTCCAGAAGAAATCACAAAGGAAATAGTTGCCCGCTA
>CAUDRD010000118.1 GCA_958451705.1 uncultured Oscillospiraceae bacterium | reverse complement strand
GTTTGCCTCTGCAAAGAAGCTTGACAACCTTGTAGCTGTTATAGATAACAACAATCTTCAGATTGACGGTACTGTTGAAGAGGTCAACTCCGTATATCCCATTAAGGAGAAGTTCGAGGCTTTCGGCTGGAACGTAATTGGGATAAACGGACACGATTTAGACGAAATAGACGCAGCTTTCAAAGCAGCTAAGGAGTGCAAGGGCAAGCCCACAGCAATTATTGCTAAGACAATTAAGGGCAAGGGAGTTTCCTTTATGGAGGATCAGTGCTCCTGGCACGGAACAGCTCCCAATGCAGAGCAGTATGAAACCGCAATGGGCGAATTAAAGGCCGCTTTGGCAGAACTGGAGGCGTAAATCATGGCAGATGTAATTAAAAAAGCAACCCGTGAGGGATACGGAGCAGCCCTTGTAAAGCTGGGCGATAAATACGATAATCTTATTGTCATGGACGCCGACCTTGCGGCTGCCACAAAGACAGGAATGTTCAAAAAGGCATTCCCTGATAAGTTCTATGATACTGGTATTGCTGAGTGTAATATGATGGGCATTGCGGCAGGTCTTGCAGCAACAGGTCACATTGTTTTCGCAAGCTCCTTTGCAATGTTCGCAGCAGGCAGAGCTTTCGAGCAGGTAAGAAACTCAATCGGATACACTCATCTTAACGTTAAAATCGGTGCAACCCATGCAGGTATTTCCGTCGGTGAGGATGGAGCCAGCCACCAGTGCTGTGAGGATATCGCACTTATGCGCACAATCCCCGGTATGGTTATCATAAACCCCGCCGATGACGTTGAGGCAGAGAAGGCAGTTTTTGCTGCTGCTGAGTACGAAGGACCCGTTTACCTGAGATTCGGCAGACTTGCAGTGCCGAGAATTTTCGACGAGGACTATAAGTTCGAAATCGGTAAGGGTGTTGAGCTCACCGAGGGCAATGATGTTGCTATTATCGCAACAGGACTTATGGTAAACGAAGCTCTTATGGCAGCAGAAGAACTCAAAAAAGAGGGAATCAATGCAAGAGTAATTAACATGGCTACACTCAAGCCTCTCGATAAAGATATCGTAATTAAAGCAGCTAAGGAAACAGGCGCAATCGTAACAGCTGAGGAGCATAACGTAATCGGCGGACTCGGCGGAGCTGTTTCTGAGGTTATCTGCGAGAACTATCCCGTTCCCGTTATAAAGCTTGGCGTTGAGGATACCTTCGGACGTTCAGGCCCCGCAGTAGAGCTTCTTCACATTTACGGCCTTGATGCCGAGCACATCGTTGCAAAGGCAAAGCAGGCAATTGCCATGAAGAAATAAGCTACACAAGTTATCCTGTAGTTTTGCAACTTATTTGACAACACAATGAAAAAATCCCGGAGAATAAACTCCGGGGTTTTTTGCGTATATAGTAAAACTTTTAAGATTTCCAAATGAGGTCATTTATTGCCATCTACTTTTTGCTGTGGTATAATTGATATATATATCAAAATTTTGTGTAAAATAACGCTTAGCATATTAAAAATGCGGGCATTAAAAGTAAAATAAAAAGACTGAGTCCGAACGCAAAATGCGTCCGAAAACATCAAATATAAGCCGACCGCAGGGAGGCGATTACCGCAAAAGAGTGATAGCGACCGGGAGACGTCGTGAGTGCGTTTACAAGCGAACAGGCGAAGGGAGCGAGGCCTTTTGCGGAAGAGGAGGAGCAGCGTCATGAGTGCGCTCTGATTTTTGAAAAAAATCGGAGCAAGCGATATAAAGCTTGCTCCGATGTGGAAATTTTAATTAATGAAATACCAGCTTTAATGCGAGTGAGAAACAAAAAGAAAAGGCTAAACCTGGAACGCAAAATGCGTCCAGGCTCAGCCTGGTGCGGATAACAGGAATCGAACCTGCATGGATTGCTCCGCTAGATCCTAAGTCTAGTGCGTCTGCCAGTTCCGCCATATCCGCATAACAACTTATATATTATACCAAACCTGCACGGAAAGTCAATTGCAGCTTTGGAAAAAATATAACGGAGGAAAAACAATGGAACAGCTTAAATCAAGATCGACTGATAAAGTGGATAAAAATTGTCCGCTGCCGGAATATCCGAGACCGCAGCTGAGAAGAGAGCGGTGGAAAAACCTTAACGGCAAATATAACTATGCAATTTTGCCCCGTTCGGTTAAAAAAGCCGAAACTTTTCAGGGTGAAATACTTGTACCTTTCGGCGTGGAAAGCTATCTTTCAGGCGTCGGCAAGGCACTGAGTGAAAACGAAAACCTTTGGTATGAGCGTAAATTTACCGTTCCAGATGATTGGAAGGGCGATAATATACTCCTTCACTTCGGGGCTGTCGATTGGCAGTGCAGAGTGTGGGTAAACGAAAAAGAAGCAGGTTACCATGTTGGCGGATACGCTCCCTTTACCTTTGATATTACCGAGCTGCTTAAAGATGGAGAAAATACCCTCACTGTAAAGGTATATGACCCCTCCGACAAAGGCGACCAGCAAAGGGGCAAGCAGGTGCAGAAGCCGGGCAGTATCTGGTATACTGCAACTTCCGGAATATGGCAGACCGTGTGGCTCGAACCCGTAAAAGAAAATCACATTGAAAAAATATGGTTTGTGCCGGATATAGATAATAACCGTGTGCAGTTTTTTGGCAAATCCTCTCTCAGTAAAGGCGAATTTAAGCTTGAAATCTCATTTAAAGGAGAAGTTAAAGCTCAGGTTACAGTAAACAGCGGAGATTGGATAAGCCTTGAAAATGTAAAACTTTGGTCACCGGAGGAGCCTAATCTCTACGATGTAAAGGCAGTGCTTCTGCAGGACGGCACCGAGACCGATACCGCCGAAACATATTTCGGCATGAGAAAATTTTCAGTTGCAAAGGACGAAAAGGGAATTAATCGTCTTTTTCTCAATAATAAGCCTTATTTTCAGAGAGGCCTCCTTGATCAGGGCTACTGGTGCGAAAGTCAGCTTACTCCTCCCACCGATGAGAGCATGGTCTACGATATTGAAAAGATGAAGTCCTTGGGCTTTAATATGCTCAGAAAACATATTAAAGTTGAACCGGCAAGATGGTATTATCACTGCGACAGGCTGGGTATGATTGTCTGGCAGGATATGGTAAGCGGCGGACATACAAGCATGATGCTCGCAGGGCTTTTCTCAAAGCTTCACATAAAGCCCGGTGATAAAAATTATAGATTCTTCGGCAGAACAAATCATTATAACCGCAAGGAGTTTGAAGAAGAGCTTTTTGAAATGATAGATAATCTTCGCTTTTTCACTTCTATTTACTGCTGGGTTGTGTTTAATGAGGGCTGGGGACAGTTTGATACGGTGCGTCTTACAAGCCTTGTTAAAAAGGAGGATCCCACAAGAATAGTTGACCACGCCAGCGGCTGGTTTGACCGTGGAGTCGGAGATTTGAGAAGCGTTCATCAGTATATTCTGCCTCTTCCAGATGTAAACTACAAGGATGAAAGAGCCTATGTAATAAGCGAATACGGAGGATACAGCAGCGTTATTGACGGTCATGTGTTCGATAAAAGGAGAAGCTTCGGCTATCAGATGTATAAAGGTAAGGCTGAGCTTACGGCAGCATATAGAAAGCTTATGGAAAAGCAGGCTATTCCCCTTGTATCTAAGGGACTCAGTGCTCTTGTGTATACTCAGCTCAGCGATGTTGAGCTTGAGGTTAACGGCATACTTACCTATGACCGTGAGGAAGTAAAAATAGACGAGGATACCATAAAGGAGCTCAATGAAAAACTGAAATATTAAAAAGGTATCTTTAAAAGAGGAGATTAAGTTTTGGCAGGAAACAGCAAATCAAAGCTCAAAATTCTCAGTCTCATAGATATCCTGACTGAGAAAAGCGACAAAGATCATGTGCTTACAACGGCGGAAATATGTGAAGAGCTGGAAGAAAGCGGGATTCAGGCGGAGCGAAAGTCCATATATAAGGACATTGAAATTCTAAGGGAATACGGCTTTGAAATTGTACATATAAGAACACCTAAAAGCGGTTTTTATCTCGGAAAGCGGCGTCTTGAAATCTCAGAGGCTCATCTTTTGGCGGATGCAGTTCAGGCTGCTGATTTTCTGCCGGAGGAGAAAAAGAAAACTCTTGTTGAAAAAATATTGTCGTCGGTAAGTGAATATGAAGCTGAGAAAATTCTGTCAAAAATGTCTCCTAAGCCTTCAAAAACAGCCTCAGCTGACGCAATGTGTGTGCTTGATGCGATACATACCGCCATTGATTCAGAAAGACAGATAATAGTAAAATATGCAAGACGCTGCATTGTAGGCAAATCACTTTCAGCACAGGTCAAAGAGTTTACTTTGAGTCCGTATGCCCTTACCTGGAACGGAGAGCACTACTATCTAATTGCCAATAACGGAAAATATGATAATTTGATGCATCTGCGAGTAGACAGAATACAGCGTGCAAGGGTTATTGAAGAGAAGACAAGACCTTTTGCAGAAGTTTCAGAATACCGTAACTTTTTTGATGTTGCCGATTACACAGATAAAGTGTTTAATATGTTTTCCGGAGAGGTAGATGAAATCCAGCTGGTGTGCGATAACAGCATTATTGAGGAAATCTCCGATCGACTCGGCACGGACGCAGAATATAAGCCTTATGATATTGGCACATTTGTAGTCAAGGCAAAAGCGGGAGTCAGTGAGGGACTGGTGTCATGGCTCTTTCAGTTTGGAGCGAAGGTAAAAGTTAAGTCTCCGCAAAATTTAAAGGAGCTGTATTTGAAACGGCTCGAAGAAATAAACAGAGCTGTAAAGATGCAGCAATTATAGGTTTTAATAAAAGCGCCGCCGCTGTGTGGCGCTTTTACTTTAGGTTTAATTAAAAACTTTGTAACTTTGTGCAGAAAAAAGCGGATATGTGCAACTTATATTCTTTTTAAAATAAATGTTAAAATTTTTTATTTAAAATCTCTTGACTTTTTTCTGAAAAGGATTATAATAAAAACAGAAAGTAAAGAAAACATTAACAAATTATTTCATATGAAAGGGGGCACAAAGGATGGCAGCTTGGCTCGCTAAATCTCTTCTTCATGTTTTGAAGCTTGTCTTCAAAGTTATCGTATGATAAGAGTACATATGGGAAAAACCCTGTAGACTGAGAGCGAAAAGACAGTCTGCAGGGTTTTTCTTTGCGTTCGCTATTTTTTCTAAAAATGAATAAATATGCAAAACTGACTAAGAGAAAAATTACAGCGAGCAATTCCATAAACTATTTTGCTGTGTAAGAAAAAAGGGCGATGAAATTGTTATAAAAGAAAAATGTTAGATTTATATGCAGTATTTATACTTTTTCATATAAATAAATATTTTTTTTATAGATAACGCTTGACTTTTGCAAAGAGGTTTAATATAATGACAGTGTAAATAAAGATGATTGTCAATCAATGAAATATACGGATATAAGTATAAATATGCGAGATTTATTACTTAAAGCTCTTATGTATATCATTAAACTTATTCTTAGTCTTTAATACCGTTGCGGATAAAACGGTTGTATTTTGAGGAGGGAAGGAGGCAGAGTTATGCAGGATTTATTACTTAAAGCTCTCATGTATATCATTAAGCTTATTCTTGGTCTTTAATACCGTTGCGGATAAAACGGTTGTATTTTGAGGAGGGAAGGAGGCAGAGTTATGCAGGATTTATTACTTAAAGCTCTCATGTATATCATTAAGCTTATTCTTGGTCTTTAATACCGTTGCGGATAAAACGGTTGTATTTTGAGGAGGGAAGGAGGCAG
>CAUDRD010000117.1 GCA_958451705.1 uncultured Oscillospiraceae bacterium | reverse complement strand
GAGGCCAAACCGCCGTTGCCTCCGCCTATTACAATCACATCATACTGCTTCATTTAAAACTCCTTATAAATATGTCCGTCAGATTCTGAAAGGTGAAAACTCATATCTGATTCCGCCGTTTTGAATCATAAGAATGATACATGCAGCGATGAGAGCGAGGTTAATGAGCATACATACAACCTGAACGGGCGTTGTCTTTGTCCATTTGACGAATTTGTCAAATTTCTCATTATAGAACTCTCTCTCGAACCAGTCCTTTGCAGCAATCTGCATCCAGCCGCCGATTGAAAGGGAGTTTGCTCTGAGAAGAAGCCACATTCCGATGCCACCGAAATCTCCGAGTCCTAAAGTACATACAGAACCGATAAGGGGTGCTGCAAGGAAGCCTACATGCATAAGGGAAACAGATGATGAAAATTCATTGGTAACGAATATCCAGTTCCAAAGTGTGTAGGCAAGGGCATACATGATTGTAATTGCCGGAAGAGCGCCTTCTGCAAGATAATAATCTCCGAAAGGAGCGTCAAACTGCCAAAGTCCTCTGAGAGTAATAACTCCTAATGCAACTGCAAAACCGGAAACAGCATTGAAATACTTTTTGTGACGGAGCAAATCAGTAAATGTCGCTTCGAGTATGTTGACAATAAGCATAAGCATTATGACATCAACATATACCTGGGGATTAAAAAGACGGAAAGCCGCCGCAACAATTATGATTCTCATAGAGAGAAGTGTTGAAAGCTTGAGTCTTTCAAAGAATACCGGTTTTGAAAATATCAGAACCAGAATTGAGGGTATTACAATAAGCGGCACGTTACCCTGAATAGGATAAAATCCTGCCATAAGCGCCATACCTGTAATGGCAGCCGTAAACATAACCCATTTTACTATCATATCGGCTTTTCTTTTTTCTGCTGTCTGCATATTTTTTCCTCCTTTTTAATAACCCGCTATTTCTTTTATAAGCAGCTCTCTTCCGCTTAAAGCAGTCAAATTCTGCGAGCCGCATTTAGGACACTTCAAATCATATTCCACTGCATTGAACTCTTCCTGACAGTCGTTGCAGCGTGCGATTCCCGGAACTATTTGGAGCTCCAGCTTTGTATCCTCCATAAAGGTTTTATAAACTGCCGCCGGATAACAGGATTCAAGATAAGATGGTACTACTCCGGAAAGCTCTCCGACTTCCAGCACAATCTTTTCAATTTTTTCAAGTTTTTCCGTTTCGGCTATCTGCTCAATGGTTTTTACCATAGCGCTTAAAATACCAAGTTCGTGCATTTTAACTTTCCCTCTTTGTAATAGCGTGAGCTGCAATTTTACCTGTACGTTTTACAGCGTATTTTGCAACAGCTATGGGTAGTTTTTCAAATACAGGCGCAAATTCGTTATGTGTTCTTACAAGAGAAATGGCATCAAATTTGCACTTTGTAGTACACTGTCCGCAGCCGACACACATATATTCATCGACAACTACTGCTCCGCAGCCGAGGCAGCGCTGAGTTTCCTTTTTAACCTGTTCCTCAGTAAAGGTAACTCTCGAATCGGTAAAACCACGTTTCTTTGTATCGGTATGACCGGCTTTCTGACGGGGCGTTGTGTCGAATCCCTCAACCATAACGTTGTCCTTATCAAAACTGCGATACTCTCTGCGGTCACGTCCGTATGTAAGACTCTGTCCCGGCTGTACAAAGCGATGGATAGAAATTGCCGCCTGTTTGCCTGCCGCAATGGCATCTATTGCGAACCTGGGTCCGGTAAACACGTCGCCACCTGCGAAAATATCGGGTTCACCTGTCTGATAAGTAAAGCTGTCGGCAATAACAGTGCCGTTAGGATTAAGCTCTACTTTTGTATCTTTAAGGAGATCTCCCCAAAGAATACCCTGTCCTACGGAAAGAAGAACATAATCTGCCTGAACGGTTATTGTATCGTCCTCATCGAAAACAGGAGAGAATCTGCCGTTTTCGTCAAAGACCTTTGTGCATTTCTTAAATACGACGCCTGAAACGCGTCCGTTCTCCGTGAGAATTTCTTTGGGTCCGTAGCCATTAAAGATGTTTATATCCTCTTCGAGAGCTTCTTCAATTTCCTCTGGAAGAGCAGGCATTTCTTCACGCTGCTCAAGGCAGTACATGGAAACTCCTGAAGCATCTGTTCTGACAGCGGATCTTGCAACGTCAATAGCAACGTTTCCGCCGCCAATAACTACAACCTTACCTTTCATTTCAGGTATATTTCCGAGATTAATTTCTCTGAGGAAATCGACTCCTGCAATTACGCCTTCGGCATCCTCGCCGGCAACGTTAAGCTTTCTTCCTGCCTGGGCTCCTATTGCCAGGTAAAACGCTTTGAAGCCCTCTTCACGAAGCTGCCGTATTGTAACATCCTTTCCTACTTCAACACCCGTTTTAAATTCAACACCCATCTGGCGGAGAATTTCAATTTCAGCATTGACTACGTCCTTTTCCAGTCTGAAACCGGGAATTCCCAGTGTGAGCATTCCGCCGACCTTCGGATGCTTTTCAAACACCGTTACCTTATATCCGTCAATGGCAAGATAATAGGCGCATGACAAACCTGCAGGACCTGAGCCGATAACAGCAACAGGCTTTCCATAATCATTGCGCTTCTTAGGCATATATCTTGTTTTTTCATTTAAATCCTGGTCGGCTATGAATTTTTTGATTTCATCTATAGCGATAGGTTCGTCAATATCTCCTCTTGTGCAGGCAGATTCACAGCCATGAGGGCAAATACGTCCGCATACTGCAGGGAAGGGATTTTCCTTCTTAATAAGCTCAAGAGCTTCGGTGTATTTGCCGAGGGCGGCAAGTCTTATGTATCCCTGAACGGCGATATGTGCCGGGCAAGCTGTCTTACAGGGTGAAGTTCCGCTTTCGGCAACATCTTTGCGGTTCTCACGGTAATCGACGTTCCAGTTTTTCTCACCCCATACATGATCTCTGACCTTGTCATATTTCTTCTCTTCAACGGGAGTTTTGGCACAGAGCTTCTGACCGAGGCGAAGAGCGTTTGTGGGGCAGTTTTCAACACACTGACCGCAGGCAACACAGTTTTCTTTGTTTACCTGAGCAGTGTAATTTGAACGGATTGCATCAGGTGCATTAAACATCGTTGCAACACGCATTGCAAAGCATGAGCATGAGCAGCAGTTACATATAGCGGCAGACTCACCGGCTCCCTCGATGTTGGGAATCTGATGCATCAGTCCGTTTTCCTCTGCTCTGCGAATAATTTCGAGAGCCTCTTCCTTTGTTATCTGACGGGATCTGCCTGTTTTTATATAGTACTCAGCACCTGTACCCATCTGAATACACATCTCTTGCTCCAGGTGTCCGCAGCCCTGTCCGAGAACACGGCGTGACTTACGGCAGGAACAGTCGGAAACTGAAAACGTGTCATACTTATCGAGATAATATGAGATCTTTTCGTAGGGTACACACTGGGAATCCCCTGAAATTGCGGTTTCAATGGGTATAACTCTCATCATACCGGTTCCCATAGGAAGATTGGGAGCAATATTTGCAATGCGCAAACGGGTATACTCTTCAAAAGCCTTGCCTATCTGCGGATGCTTTTCCAGCTGCTCCTTATTGTTTACCATCATCTCAAGAATTCCGGGAGCAAAAATCTGAACCATGTAAACTTCCTGTCCCTCTTCATTATGGAACATTTTACATACTCCGATAACTGCAAGCTCCATGAGTATTTTCTTTGTTTCCTCAAGGGATTTTCCGCACTTTTTCGCCACATACTCTGCGGTACGCTCTTTTCTGAGTCCCAGTGTAAGAGCAACATCAGCCTGCTCGTCGGATACCACACATTCAAGAGAGTAGTATTCGGGAGCGTTTTCATCTATGGTATTAACCATGCCCGTCAAGCCACCCACCATTTTGGCAAGCTTTACAATTTTAGGCCTTAATGCCATTGCTGATACATCCTTTCTGTTTATATTTTACGATTTCCAGATGTTCACTTGTTCCTTAAGCCAGGCTGCCCACTGGTCAATGCCCTCACCTGTCTTTGCGCTTATGGGAATTATTACTGCATTGGGGTTACGCTGTAAAATATACTTTTTACACGCTTCCATATCAAAATCAAAATACTCCATAACATCAATTTTATTTATAAGCACTACATCGCAGATTGAAAACATCAGAGGATATTTAATGGGCTTGTCGTGTCCCTCGGGAACACTGAGTATCATAGCGTTTTTAACGGCTCCAGTGTCAAATTCTGCCGGACATACAAGATTGCCTACATTTTCGAGAACAATGAGATCCAGCTCATCTGTGCCTATTCCCTCAAGCCCCTGGCGTGTCATATCAGCGTCAAGGTGACACATTCCTCCCGTGTGAAGCTGTATGGATTCAACTCCAAGCTCCGCAATTTTCTTTGCATCTACATCGGAATCAATGTCTGCCTCCATTACGCCTATTCTAAGACTGTCACGAAGGTGTTCTATAGTTCTTGTCAAAGTCGTTGTCTTACCTGACCCCGGTGATGACATAAGATTTAAAAGAAAAACTCTTTTCTCTTTCAGAGACTTTCTGAGCTTTTCAGCCTCTTTATTGTTGTCATCAAAAATATTCTGTTTGATTTCTAATATCTTTAATTCTTTCAAATTAAAGCCTCCTCGCTTTGAAATTGGATATACCAATTATGTTATTTTTTTAACATATTATCACATATACATCGTTAAGTCAACATTTTTCGGCCTTTTTGTCTGTTTATTCCATAAAAAAATAAGTATAAGTGTATTATTTTTATTGACTTTTATTTTAAGAATTGGTATAACCAATTCCAGAAGAACGGTATTTTTTAATAATCATCAAGTTATAGCATATTGCAGCTGAATTTGATATAATAAGTTAAAATAGAATTGAAGGGATTTATCAATGGAATTTCAGAAAATCAGTTCTCCCAGCCTCAAAGAGCTGTTTGTAGAACAATTAGAGGATATGATACTATCAGGCAAACTTAAAATAGGCGAAAGACTCCCCCCTGAGCGCCAGCTTGCCGAACAAATGCAGGTAAGCCGTGCCGTTATAAACGGAGGCCTTGCTCAGCTTGAAAAATGCGGATTCATAACCGTTAAGCCCCGCAGCGGAACTTTCGTTGCCGATTACAGGAAAAACGGAAACATAGACACACTGGTGGCAATTATGAAATACCGTGGCGGAAAAATCAGGAATGAAGAAATACGCTCTATTCTTGAAGTTAGACTCGCACTCGATACCTTAATTACAAGACAGACTATTGAAATAGCAAACAGTGAAACAATTGAAGCGCTGAGCCGCCAGGTTGAAATAATGAAAAATGGAGAAAGCATAAATAAAACAGTTGAAGCTGCGTTTGAGTTTCAGCACGAACTGGCTTTAGCCTCCGGCAACACTCTTGTTCCGCTTATATTCCAGTCTTTCCGTGATACAATTATTGCCATGTGGGAAAGATTCTGTACAATTTACGGAACGGAAGTACTTTACAGAAACAACAAAAAGCTGCTTGACCATATTAAAAGCCGTGACACTGACGGAGCTCTTAAATGGCTCGAACATACAATCAACGAATGTTTAGACGGTTCTATGCAAATTTATTACGACCATTAATCTGTATCGCTTATATATGTTTTGATGAACGACCGTTTATCTTCCTAAAATTTTTACCGTTTACAATAAGCGCGAAGCTACTCTGGTTACATGCGAAGCCCGGAAGCCCTTGATAAATAAGGGTTTCCGGGCTTCGTTTGCATTAATGA
>CAUDRD010000116.1 GCA_958451705.1 uncultured Oscillospiraceae bacterium | reverse complement strand
ACGCTGTCTGCCGCCGCCAGAGCATTTATCGTTATCATACCGAGAGAGGGCATACAGTCGATAAGCACATAATCGTAATTCTTCTTAACCTCATTTACATAGGTTTTCAGAACACGCTCACGGCTCATAGCATTGATAAGCCTTACTTCAAAGCCTGATAACTCAATGTTGGACGGAAGCAGGTCAACGCCCTCGCTGTGGTGTATGATACCTTGCGAAACATCAAAAGATTTATCGTCTATGATGTTCTGCATTACGGTGGAGAGCGTTATGGGTATATCGTCAGGTCTGTTGTAGCCGAGTGCCATTGTGAGATTTGCCTGTGCATCGGCATCAATGAGCAAGACTTTCTTTCCTTGCTGTACCAGACCTACGCCCAGATTGACCGCCGTGGTCGTTTTACCGACACCGCCTTTCTGATTGGTCAGAGCAATCACTTTGCAATTTGACATTTGTGCGTCCTCCTTTCGCATAAATTTAGCCGCTTTGTCAAGGCGGCTATGTAAAAGAGTGAGAGAACGCAAAAAAGCCGCTTACTCTTAGCAAAATAAGAATAAGCGGCTATGTGTGATATGCCTTAAATATGTTCAATTTTCATTTTCTTAACAGGAGCGTTGACAACCTTGAAAATCAGCTCATCAACGCAGTCCGTGTATCTGCCTTCCTGTATCAGTCTGTTTTTCAGCTCTACAAGGCTATGTATTACCAACTGTCGCTCGTGGCTATCCAGATATGCGTGGTAGGTTTTATCTTTCATAACGAATACCTCCGTTTCATTTTTCATTATAGATATGTTTAAGAAATTACGCCATTGTGCCATCGCTGCCTGTACGCAATTTTCGTATTTGCTCATTAAACCTCTGGTGCTTGACAGACTTCACGGCAATTCCTATGAAATATCTGCTTACAAGGAAATCCAATAGATACTCTTTAGGGATTTGATAACGCTGTTTGATATAAAAGCATTTCAGCTCTTTTTTACCACACCAGCGACTAACCGAGTTTTTATTGTAGCCCGTAAACTGAGCTACCTGTTCAACCGACATAACATCTGGGTTGTTTTTTAGCAGTCGTTCATAATACTGCCGCATACGAATTAAATCCTCTTGTGTGAACACCTCATCAAAGGACGGAGCTTTTTTATCTCCGCCTTTTCCTTTGTAAAAGCCGTCTGGAGCTTTGAATAGCTCTGGGTAATCATCTCTGTCTTTCAAATACTGAATAACATCAACCGTCTTGATTTTGAAGCGGCGTGTTTTTTTGCCGCTATCTATGTTCGGCACAAGACCGCTTTCCAATAAAAACAAGCAGGTCTTTTTGCTGATATGACAGATACGGTACATCTGGTCTTTGGTTATGTATTCGGGGTATTGCTGCAAAATCTCGTTGCAATATTTTTCTGTAATCATCACTTACACCTCTTTGCGCTTTTTGGTCAACAGCAGAAGAAAGGTGTAAAAGTTCTCTCCAATAGTATTTTGAGAGTGCCTGAAAAGTAGGCGGGAAAAGGGGTTTTGTTCTCTCCTGAGTTCTCTCCGTTCTCTCCAAGTTCTCTCTTTTTTGCTTTTTTTGAGCCATTTTTGAAACCTATTCGAACTCACGGTTTTTTGCCGCTTTTCGCCGCTTTTGGCTCGGATTTTACCTGTAAATAAAGTAGTTTTTCTTGCATTATTTTCTGCTCCTTTCTAACACTTTCCATATCACATAACACATTCGAAATCGAATGACCTTATTGGTTGCCGTATTCCTTAAAACCATTGATTTTACGGGCTTTTTCGGTTATTATATTTGATAGCAGTACGGTTAGTTCTCTCCGATAGTTCTCTCGCATTTCGAACTGTCGGAAACAGCCGAAGCGGAGAGAAAACCATCTTTTTGCGGACAAGAGCATTTACCATTAAAATGGGGTATTTTTTCTCAAAATCCGCTAAAGTGTGTTGGGAGTAAAACACTCGAAATGCTGTGTACGCAAGTACCTAGGGTTCGAATCCCTAACTCTCCGCCAATGCGGCTTTGACCGCAGATTAAAAGCCGCAAAGAGCAATTCTTTGCGGCTTTTTGTTTTACATAAAACTAAAATTAAGAAGTGATGATATGTTTTACCGTGAGGATTGGATTATCAGACAGATTGAAACTCTCATTGCCGCTCTTATCGACGCAGTATTTAAAAATAAATCATCTGATAAAGAAGAATATACCCAGGAGCAAAGTAAGATAGACGAACTTATGGAAGAAAATAAAATCTGTGAAGCCGAGAATTTCATCTTTGAAGGGGCAAAGCAGCAGGGAACCGTAAAGGACAGCGAATTTCTTCTCACTGTTCTGCGGTTTTATCAAAGGCTCAACAATATGAGTGAGGAGGACTTAAACTCCGCTCACTTTTCCCACGATGAAATAAAACAGGGGCTGCTGGATTTCTTTTCAAAGTACTGTGATGATGAAAATGTGAGTAAAATTATTGAAAGTACATATCTTGATGCAGTTATAGAAAAAGATGCCAAAGAGAAAAACAAAAGCAGTCGTTCTTTTTAATGTATACATTTACGTAATATAAAAACATATATTTTTCTTTCAGCTATAAAATCACTTTTTCAGCAACTATCGTATCGTTATGCAATTACTGTTTTATTTTGGAGGTAAATTTATGTCTACATATACCGATTTAAACACAAACTTGGTAGAAGCCTTCGGAAATCTTGAGCGGCTATGCAATCAAATATATAATTCTCAACACGGTGTGACAAATTACATAGACGAAATGCACAGTCATAATTATGACGGCAAAATATATGTAATAGAATGGGATTACTATATTACAAGACTTAAAGAAATCAGACATAAACGTAACAAGCTTTCCCACGGAGAGGTATCATTCAGCACACCTTGGGCAGATGAAAAAGATATTGAATTTGCAATTGATTTTAAAAATCTAATTATAAATCGAACCGATCCACTTGCTTTATATTACAAAGCAAGCCATCCTCTCCCCTTATCAAAATCCACAGAAACAGTATCACAGCAAACCACTCAGCATTCTCCTATCTACTTCCAACCACATAAGGCAGCAAATAAGTCAAACGGTTGTGGTGCAGCGCTTTTAATTGCACTTGCTGTTACAGCGCTGATACTCTTTGTTTTGCTTTTATGATTTTTTCAACTTAAAATTCTCTCTACGACACCGGAAATACTATTTAACCCCATGATATGCATTTCCGTATGAACTAATCTACTTTTGGAGACAGCATCAGCAAAAAGTTTGCTTTTTAGCTTTATTGGTCGCTTACTGTAGTCATATATGCGTTGCATACTCTGTTTTTTCGTGCTCAGGCACACACAAGAAGATATAAGAAAGCAAAAAACAGACATTGAAAAATATCTGTTTTTTGCTATAAAATTACTATTCTTATTTTTCACCTTTAAGATATTCCAGCACCTGACCTGCATTAAGGTCGGGTTTTACCTTTTCCCAAATCTTTTCGATAACTCCGTTTTCATCAATAAGGAATGTGGTGCGAACAACGCCCATAGAAACTTTGCCGTACATTTTCTTTTCCTGCCATACGCCATAGGCCTTTATTGCCTCAAGCTCCTTGTCTGAAAGCAAGGTAAAGGGAAGAGAATATTTTTCGGTAAAATTAATGTGGGATTTTTCGCTGTCCTTGCTCACTCCTATTACCTTTGCTCCCAGAGCTTCAATTTCAGCGTTTGCGGCGGCAAAAGCCTGAGCCTGCCTTGAACAGCCCGGAGTATTATCTCTGGGATAAAAATACAATACAACCTTTTTTCCCTTAAGGCTTTCGAGACTCACTGGGTTTGAATCCTTATCGGGCAGAACAAAAGACGGAGCCTTATCTCCCTGTTTAAGCATAATATTTTCCTCCTTAAAATATATTAAAAGTTTAAAACTTCCAGTTTATCATTTTTAGTAATCGGACGCAGAACACGGCAGGGATTGCCTACCGCAACTACTCCGGCGGGAATATCCTTTGTCACAACGCTTCCCGCTCCTATAACGGAGCCTTCTCCTATTGTGACTCCACCGCAGATTGTAACATTTGCTCCAATCCAAACGTTGTCTTCAATTGTAATGGGGGCCGATGTGCCGATGCCCATACTGCGCTGAACCGGGTCCACTGAATGACCGGCACAGGCAATGCATACTCCCGGAGCTATAAAAGCATTTGCTCCAATGGAAACGGGAGATGTGTCGAGAATCACACAGTTATAGTTTATAACCGTAAGGCCATGGGTATGTATATTGAAGCCGTAATCACAGCGGAAAGAAGGTTCGATAAAAGTAAGAGGGTGACAGGTTCCCAAAAGCTTCTTTAAAATTTCGCTGCGCTTTTCCTTTTCCCAGGGGGCCGTTTTATTGTATTCCCAGCAGAGCGCTTTTGCCGTATCCTGAAGATGAGCCGGCATATCAGTGTGGTTTGAACAGTAACTGTTCTGAGATTTCATTATTTCAAGTAAGTCCATTTTTACTCCTTACCCTTTAAGCTTTTTAACAAACCTTTCGGCCTTTCGCTTTGTCGAGTTTCTGGTGTTGGTTAAATTGCTTTCCGCAAAACTCAGCATTTTTTGTCGGTACGGTGAATTTTTACAGATCTTCGTAAAAACATCAATAGCCTTGCCCGCCGCTACGTTTCGGCATTCTTCAGAGGGGGTTCCCTTATGGATAAAAACTCTTTCATTAACTTCAAAAAGCGGCGGTATAAGCTTTTCTTCCAAAGCAGGGAAAACGGAGACTATTTTCGGTATTCCTTTGACAGCATTTCCGAATTCCGCAATATTTGTTGAATAGAGAAAAGGAAAATAATCCTCTTTTAGAAGTTCAAGTATTTTGTCGCTATTAAGAACGGCAAGGTTCGCACAGGTTACTATATTGCCGAGACGTATAAATGTATTTTTACTTTTTAGAAGCGAAAATATTTCGGCTTCCATTCCTATAAAAAGCTCCGGATTACTTTCGCTTATGGCTCTCACAGCCTTCTCCGCAGCAAATTTTACAGCGGAGGTTTCAGTGCTTTCAATATCAATAAGTATTTTTAGAATATCCGGTTCTTTCTTTGCCAATGAAGTAAAATCCGTTTCATTTTCTTTTAAAAGATTTAAAATTTGCTCCCTTTCCATTTTCATTCCTTCTCAGCAAGAATACGGCATATATCCGTTAAATTTTCCATTGTGAGCTTTTCCCCTCTTACTGTTGGGGAAAGTCCGGCTTTTTCGAGAGCCTTATAAATAATTTCTTTGTCGAGGTTCGTTCCTGAAGATACCGCATTTACAAAGGTTTTTCTTCTCTGTGCGAAGGCGGCTTTTACAATAGAAAAGAATAATTTTTCGTCAACGCCCTCAAATTCAGGTTTCTCTTGTATTTCCAGTTCAATAACGGCACTGTCCACCTTCGGCTCCGGCATAAATGAGCCTCTTGAAACGGTAAAAAGCTTCCTCGGAACTGAATATCGGTTTACGGCTACGGTGACGGCTCCCGATTCCCTTGAACCCACTTCGGCACATAGCCTGTCCGCCGCTTCTTTTTGAACCATTACCACAATCCTTTTAAGTGGAAGCTTGCTTTCGAGAAGCCGCATTATTACAGGTGAAGTAATATAGTATGGCAGGTTAGCGCAGACGGAAACCTCCATGCCCTGAAACTTTTCTTCAATAAGCTTATTTAAATCTATTTTCATTATATCGTCGTTTACCACTTCGGCATTGGGAAACTCAGCGAGGGTTTCGTCGAGAACTGGCAAAAGTCTTTTATCAAGCTCTATTGACACTACCTTTTTAGCTCTCTTAGCAAGCTCACAGGTAAGCACTCCCACACCTGCACCTACTTCGATAATTCCCGTATTGTCGTTTTGCACG
>CAUDRD010000115.1 GCA_958451705.1 uncultured Oscillospiraceae bacterium | reverse complement strand
TTTAAGGGCATCTGGCACGCCGTTAAAACCGGCAGAAATATGCGTATCCATATAACTGTCCTTGTCTATATGTATTGCTACATAGGAATATATGACTTCTTCACTCTTTCGAGGGCTGAGCTTGCAATAACTCTTCTTGCAAGTGCCATGGTGCTTTCGGCTGAGTGCTTTAATACGGCTCTTGAAAGATGCGTGGACCTTGTAACACAGGAATACCGTCCCCTTGCGAAAAGAGCAAAGGACGCTGCGGCAGGAGCTGTGCTTCTCTGTGCCATATTTGCCGTTTTAGTGGGCATTGCTGTTTTAGGAAAGCCGGAGTATATGCAGGGACTTTTAAATTATTATATAAATAATCCCCTTATGCTTCTTGTTTTGATTTTAAGTCTTATCCCGTCGGGATGCTTCATCTTTCTTCCGGGAAGAAAAAAAGCATAATACGAACACTCTGTTAAATGAGTTATAGTATTATCTCTTTTCTTTTGTTTAAAAAGTAAAGCGCTGATTTTAAGTGCAGTCTGTGGGGGAACAATGTTCCCCCTTTTTTAGTGCAGTAAATAAAATTTACCCTTAAAAGGCAAAATATTCCCTTTGCACTGTTGTATGATATAGGGTAAAGATGTAAAATATGAAAAAAGAAAGGTTTTGGAAAGCTTTAAGCTTATTCCTTTAAGGTGAAATATATGGAAAAAACAGCATTTATTGCAATTGTCGGCTGCCCCAATGTGGGTAAGTCCTCCCTTTTAAACGTAATGCTCGGCCAGAAAATCGCAATTGTTTCAAGTAAGCCTCAGACTACAAGAACAAAGATAATGGGTGTGCTTACAAGGGGGGAAATCCAGCTTGTGTTTACAGATACTCCCGGTTTCCACCGTCCTAAAAATAAGCTTGGTGAAAAAATGGTACAGGCTGTAGGCGACAGTATCTCCGGCGTTGACGCTTGCCTTTTTGTGGTAGAGGCAGAAGGTGAGCTTAAACCCGGCGAAAAAGAGCTTATTGAAAAATTCAAAAAAGAGAAAATGCCCGTTGTACTGGCAGTAAATAAAATTGATACGGTAAAGCAGAAAACCGATCTTATGGTTAAAATTGCTTCCCTTGCCTCTATGTATGACTTTGAGGCGGTTGTGCCTGTTTCCGCAGTAAAGGGTGACGGCGTTGAAGCGCTTATTGAAGAGCTGGAAAAGCTCTCCTTCGAGTCAATGCACTTTTTCCCCGATGACACTTTAACCGACCAGCCGGAAAGAGTTTTGGCCTCTGAGATTATAAGAGAAAAAATGCTTCGACTTTTAGATAAGGAAATTCCCCACGGAATAGCCGTAAGCATTGAAAAAATGCGTGAGCGTGAAAACGCTAAGGGCGAAACAATTCTTGACGTGGAAGCTACAATTTACTGTGAAAAAGAGAGCCATAAAGGCATTGTAATAGGCAAAAAAGGCGCAATGCTCAAAAAGATTTCCACCTATGCAAGAGAGGATATGGAAAGATTTTTTGGCTGCAAAATTAATCTTCAGTGCTGGGTAAAGGTCAAAGAGGACTGGAGAAACCGAGAAGGACTTATTCACAATTTCGGACTTGACTGATAAAAATAATTTCAAAAACAAAAAGGCAGAATTTACCGACCCTTGATTTTCCTTTGTTTAAGGGTAAAGCAATTTTTTACCTGTTATAAAAAATATCAGCGGTGGCAATTTAAAATCAAAGTTTAATTTTTATTTAAGGGATGGTTTTATGAACACTGCTGATAATGCATGGAGAAAATTCGCTCAAAGCGGAAAGGCACAGGACTATATAACATACCGCAGAGCGTTCAGGGCTGAAAACAGCGTGTATTCCGGGAGGGAAGAGAAAAATGCGTCTGGAAGCCGACGGACTGGTTATCAGGGAACAGAATATCGGTGAATCGGACAGGCTCATTACTCTTTTGACCCGTCAGAAGGGAATTGTCAGAGCCTTTGTCCGGGGAGCAAGGCGCATTAAAAGCACCTATGGGGGAGCAACCCAGCTGCTTTGCTATTCGAGGTTTTCCATATATATGGGTAAGGAGAAAAACGTAATAGACGAGGCTGAGCCTATAAACGTGTTTTTTGATTTGAGAAAAAGCGTGGAGGCTTTGACTTTAGGACAGTATTTTGCAGAGCTCAGCGACGCACTGGCACCAAGAGAGGATGAAGCGGAGGAAATTCTTCGCACAGTGCTCAACGCTCTCTATCTTCTCTGTAAGGGTACAAAGCCTCAAAGACAGATAAAAGCCGTAACGGAATTAAGGCTCCTTTGCGCTGCAGGATATATGCCGGATTTGGTCTGCTGCGAAAAATGCGGAGCCTTTGAAACTCCCACAATGTATTTTGACTGTCGAAAGCCTGCCCTTTACTGTCAAAACTGCGGCTGCGGTCTCGGCAAAAATATCAGCCTCGGCGTTGTTACGGCAATGCGTCACATCTGTTACAGTGAAACGGGAAAGATTTTCAATTTTTCCATGCCTGATGAAAGCCTAGGCATCCTTTCGGATACGGTGGAGGAGTATCTTCTTACCCGTGTCAGAAGAAGGTTTTATACCCTGGAGTTTTATAACAGCATAGCTTTGGATAAGTAGTTTTATATATGTACATATAACGAGGAGAAAACCATGACAGCTAAAGAAAACAGACATTACCGCTCTTTGGAGCTTGATAAGATTTTAGAGAAGCTTTCAGAGTTTACGGCAAGCGATGAGGCGGGGGAACGAGCCCTTGAGATAATGCCCTGCCATACTCTTGAAGGAGCTCAGACTCTAATAGATCAGACCGTTGACGCTCATATGCTTCTTGCAAAGTTCGGCGGTCCGTCTTTCGGCGGTCTTGTAAACGTAAATAACTCTCTCAGCCGTGCCGAGGCTGGGGGAACTCTCACTATGGGCGAGCTCCTTAAAATAGCAGGAGTTCTCAGCACAATAAGGGGACTTGTTCGCTGGCGTGAACACGGCGAGGGACTTAAAACCTCAATTGACGGCTATTTTAACGCCCTGATTCCTAACAGATACCTTGAAGATAAAATAACCTCTGCAATTATCTCCGAAGAGGAGATGTCCGATAACGCCTCTACGGAGCTTGCAAATATTAGGAGAAAAATAAGGGCGGCATCTTCGGGTGTCCGTGAAAAGCTTGACAGAATGATACGCTCACCACAGTATCAGAAATATCTTCAGGACCCCATTGTCACTATGCGAAACGGAAGATTTGTAGTTCCTGTCAGGAACGAGCACAGAAGCGAAGTTCCCGGACTTGTACACGATACATCATCCAGCGGAGCGACTGTATTCGTTGAGCCTATAGCGGTAGTTGAGGCAAACAACGCCATAAAGGTTTTGCAGAGCAAAGAGCGGGACGAAATAGACAGAATAATCTATGAGCTTTCAGTTGAGGCGGGAGGATTTGCCGAGGCTATAAAATCAGGCTATGAAAACGCCGTTGCGCTTGACCTTATTTTCGCCAAAGCTCAGCTTGCCTATAAGCAGAAAGCCTCAAAGCCTGTCCTTAACGATAAGGGAATAATAGCTCTCAGAAGAGCAAGGCATCCCCTCATTGACCCGAAAAAGGTAGTGGCAACGGATATTTTTCTGGGAAAAGATTTCGATACCCTTGTAATAACGGGACCAAATACCGGCGGTAAAACTGTATCTATTAAAACCATAGGACTTTTCACTCTTATGGCAATGTGCGGACTTATGATTCCTGCCGCTGACGAAAGCGAGGTTTCTGTTTTCGATAACGTCCTTGCGGATATCGGTGACGAACAGAGTATAGAGCAGTCCCTTTCAACTTTCTCTGCCCACATGACAAACATAATAGATATAATGAAAAAAGCCGATGAAAGAAGTCTTGTGCTCATAGATGAGCTGGGAGCCGGCACAGACCCCGTAGAAGGTGCCGCCCTTGCCATGGCTATACTTGAACGTCTTAACGAAAAGGGAGCTAAAATCGGCGCCACAACCCACTATGCGGAGCTTAAAGCCTATGCTTTGCAGACTCCGAGAGTGGAAAACGGCTCATGTGAATTTGATGTTGCTACCCTTCGTCCCACATACAGACTTTTAATCGGCGTACCGGGACGCTCCAACGCCTTTGCAATTTCTCTGCGTATAGGTATGGAGGAAAAAGTCATTGAGCGTGCCAAGGAGCTTGTTTCAACGGAAAATTCAAGGTTCGAAAATGTGGTTGCCAGCCTTGAGGAAAGCCGCAGAGGCATTGAGCGTGAGAGAGAGGATGTGCGCACCTTAAAAGCTCAGGCGGACAGAGAAAAACAGGAAGCCGAGGCAAAGAAAGAGGAGATCGAAACTCTCCGTGATAAGGAGCTTGAAAAAGCCAGAGGCGAAGCTCTTAGAATAGTAGAAAGGGCTAAGAGAGAAGCGGCTTCTTTAATGCTTGAAATAGAGAAGCTTAAAAAGGAGAGCAAAAACACCGCCGACGCAAACGACCTTGCAAGAAGAGCAAAACAGCAGATGAAGAGAGGCCTTGGCAAGCTTCAGGAAACCACCGGCTCTTCACTTCATATTGAAGAGGACGAAAGCTATGTGCCGGAAAGACCTCTCAAGGCAGGGGACAGCGTAATAATCGCCGGAATGGGCACTGCCGCAACAGTTATAGAGCCGCCCGATAAAAACGGAAACGTGCTTATTCAGGCGGGACTAATGAAAACGAGAGTAAAGCAGGAGACATTGCGTCTTACAAATAAAAAGGAAAACAAAAAGCCGAAAACACCTCTTACAAGATCTGTCAGAGGAACACAGAGCAGAGCTACTGCAAAGGTCAGCACAAGCTGCGATTTAAGAGGCAAAACCGTCGATGAAGCTTTAATGGAGCTTGATATGTTTATTGACAGCGCAGTGATGTCGGGTATAAACGAGTTTACCGTAATTCACGGCAAAGGAACAGGAGCTCTTCGCAGTGCTGTTCAGACACATCTGAGAAGTCATCCTCAGATAAAGACTTTCCGTCTGGGAGTTTACGGCGAGGGAGAAAACGGAGTTACAATAGTTACCTTAAAATAAATTTAACTGCAGCGGATTTAAAGATTTTATTTAAAATAATTATTTATTTAAAAACAATTTATGCAAAAAAGTTTTCCACTTTATAAATGTTTATTTGAGGGAAAATCGGCGGATATATTGTGCTTTATAAATTTTTATTGTACAAGTAGTTGATCTTATCAAATAAGTTTTCCACATTCCACATTCAGGTGTTGAAAAACAGGCGAAAAAAGGTGCGTTAAAGCCCTTGACACCCGCCTGTTTTTTTAGTATAATAACCGACTGTAAAGTATTTGTTCTTTACACATCCTTGAGGGGAAAGGAAGTGGTAACTGTGGCTAAAAATCTTGAAATAATAATGCTCCTTGATTTTTATGGGGACATGCTCACGGAAAAACAGCGTGATTTTCTCGGTTACTACTATAACGATGACCTTTCGCTTTCCGAAATAGCCGAAAACGAAGGTATAACCCGTCAGGGTGTGCGTGATTCCATTAAGCGTGCTGAAGCGCAGCTTCTCGAAATGGAAGAAAAGCTCTCTTTTGCAAAGCGTTTTGAAGAGATGCGCAGAGGGCTCAACCAAATTATTGAGTATGCAGACGAAATAAGCGAGTGCAATATGCGCTGCGGTCTTTCGAGAGAAATTAACGATACAACGGTAAAAATCAAAGCTATGGCACAGGCTCTGTGCGAATAATGCAGTAAGGACTGATTAGATTTGGCATTTGAAGGTCTTTCCGACAAGCTTGAAGCGGCGTTTAAAAAGCTGCGTTCAAAGGGAAAGCTTACCGAGGCGGACGTTAAAGAGGCCATGAGGGAGGTGCGCCTTGCCCTTCTTGAGGCCGATGTCAGCTATAAGGTGGCAAAGGA